>CAYIKU010000009.1:0-18866 GCA_964364185.1 uncultured Candidatus Saccharibacteria bacterium | reverse complement strand
TGCTGAAACAGTGATTGCCAAGGCGGCTGCCTTAACAGTCATCGTGTTCATGGCTACAGAACTGGAAAGAGTTGACAAGCTAATTGTATTGCCAGTCGTCTGACCGGTAACTGATGTCCATTGAGACGATGGTACTGTTGAAACAATGTAAGTAGAACCATTTCCAATGTTGGATGGAACCTTACCCTTCAAAGTATAGATGCCTTTCCCAATTGGATATGTCACTGTATCGGTGAATGTTACCTTCTGGGTAGAAACACCATAACCAACATCTGTAGATACTGAAACTACTGCGTCAACCGGACCTGCAACAATGTTTCCGTTCGGTCCGTAGAGCGAAACGCTCGTAAGAACTGAAGCTACTGTTGTTATTCCTGTTGGAGTAGTTGAAGCAATTGTGAATATTTGCGATTGGACTGAAATCGGTTCGCCCTTGAGGTCTATTTCAAAACCGCCAAGAACCTGGTTTGGAACATTAACTGCAATGTTCTGTGCCGCGACCGTAGAAGCTTTTGAAATCGTAGACACTGTACCCGCTGAAACGTTCTGGAGTGAACCGTCAAACCAAGGTGTGCCGGCTGTGAACTCTGAAGTTGCGTTACCGGCCGTGCCTGCGCCTGCTGGAGGCGTAATTCCGTAACCGTAGGTTTCGCCAGTCATATAGACATCAGTTGATTTGTAGATGTCAAACTTAACTGTGCGGCCTGCGGCGCTGGAGCCGACAATGTCTCCCTGGACATAAATGTCCTTACCGAGACCTTTGTCAATAACGATTCCTGAACCAAAGAGTGATGTGAAGTACTTGCCGTCCGTTGATGCGACTGCATCGTAGGCCGTACCGTCAACATATGTCTTTACATTGGCAAGGTCGGAGGCTCCTACTGAACCAGTCTGATTCCAGCGAATTGAACGAAGTCGAACTTGTTCTGCTGAACCCGCTGTTATACGGATACCAGCCATCTTAAAGTCCGTCGTGCCAATTGGCTTGGACTGCGTTGAATTTGGGTCAAAAGACGAAATTGAATTCGTTACTGAACCAATTGTAAGCGTTGCGTTGACTGTGTGGAGCGCACCCGAAATTGGGAGCGAACCTGACACAGTACCATTCGTATTTACTGCGATGACATTTATACCAACAACTTGGCCTGCTTTTAGACTGTTATCGGCTGCCGAGTTGCCGGCGATTGTCATTGTCTTTGAAGTGCCTGCTTTAACCGTGAACGAATCACCGACTGTTGCCTGGTGATTTGAATTGAAGGTTTTGGCAATACCGAGTTGCGTACCATTTTCATCCAAGAGAACAACTCCGGAGAAAACGGAATCAACTGCGGCGCCTCCGCGCTCAACTGTGATACCGCTTACGGTTACATCATTTGAACCTGCTGTAAGAGTAATTCTAGTAAAAGGAACGCGTGATGCGCTCTGAACCAAGAGACCGTTAGCCGGCTGTGTTGCTCCTGATACTGAAAGTGCGCCACCCGTTGTTGGGATAGTGGTTACGCCACTATCGCATTTCTGTCCGGTTGTCGGACTATAACCAACGGTTGATGTACAACCAGGAACTGTTGAACCAGTTGTTACACCACCTATCGTGTTTAATTTAGCTCGAGTGCTTGGACCTACAAATCCTGTTCCGTTCGTAAGACCGACCGGAGCAAGAACTTCTGATGCGTATAATTCTTGGAATTTGATTACAGCGGCCTTGGTCTTTGAACCAAAGTAGCTTGTTTCATTTCCCGGAGAACCTGCTCCAGAAGTGGAAACTTGTGTAGCAGAATTCATGTTAAGAACTTTTTGAAGTTCCATAACATCGCTACCAGTGCTTCCTTGTTTTAAATTGGTCGCAAAGGTAGCTGCTTGCGCGGTCGGAGCGAGAACCACTAATGCAAAAGATGCAATAGCGAGCACGGCTACGAACACAAGCAATCCTGTTACTTTTGATTGCGTTATACTCATATGATTTTTTTAATAAATAACTTTAATTTCGTATCTCTTGTTATAAAAAATACGAAACATCACACAGCTTAATCATTAGCTTCGACACCACTAACTCGCCATGTGATATTACAAACTTATCTTCCGTTATGACGGAAGATTAGCTGACAAAAATTGGGACTGATAATTATCGTCGCTCTATTTCATCCATAAAACATTTGTTTTACAAATGTTCAGGCTAGCCCGGCGTACCGTTCGCCCTAGGGCGAACAATTTCCATTAGGAAATTGTTTTAGCCATAAAAACCGTTCGGGAAAAACTGTAAAAATACTGTTTCGTTATTCTGTTGTCAACGATCTCTATGTTTGCTTCGCAAACCGCAGATAGTCGCGGACTTAACGCAGACTGACGCGGAATCGAAATTCTTACAGACTCACTCGACAAGTGAAACTGTACTCAAACACTATAGCATAATACGCGAAGCGCTTTATGCTAACTGGATACATTATATAGTATTTAGGGTATTCCCCGAAAATACTATAGTGTGGATAACCATTAAACAAGCATTTTTAAAAAAAGCTTGTAATTTATGGTCATTTCAACGAGCAAGGAGCGCGTGGAAGTATACTCACTCACACAACGTCCGAGCGACATCGAAAGCACCCTTTACACCATTATCGTGTATGGCTATTTTCGCATAAGTAAACATCCGAGTCAATATAAGTGGATAGTATTAAGTGAATCTGTGGACATCAGGTGTCCACAGATTCATAGCTATGCCGATGAATACCTGCTCCATCGTTTATCACCTTTCCTTATAATAACCCTGTCTTTTACCATTTTTGTAAGCTCTCTTTGGATTGTTTTTTCACTTATCTCGGTAAACGAGTTATATATATCTTTTATGCTTAAATCCCTGTTTTTTCTAATTAATTTCAATATGTGGAGACGGCGGTCTCCTTTGTTCTTACTTGGAGCACCGCCTAAAGAAACGTTTTGGTTGCTATTGTTATAAGAGGTATTAACCCTCTTGTTCCGACTTCGTTCTGACGCCATGAAAAACTTTGCTTCGCTCGTTTTTCGCGGTACTCCTTGGATGTCGTCGAGATAAAGGACATTATTATTTTGTCCTTTATAGATGTTTTTTTCTTCTCCTCTCAAGATATTGCCCCTTTTTTTAAGCAATGCGCTAGGTTCTGTATCTGAAATACCCCCAAGCGATATTTCTAATTCTTCAAAAAGCTTTTTGGGAAATACTATATGCCCGTCTAATGCAATACCTCCTTTAAGAATCATTTCTTTTAAGGAAGTAAGTTCTTGGCATATTATGGCGTGATTATTTTGAGAAACCATTTTGGTAAGCAACATGATTTCAAAAAGGACAGCCATCTCTTCAATCATTTGAGCCAGCCGAGTTAGCCGATCGCGTTTGTCCTTGTGGGCACTTACATGGGAAGACGTATATATGTCCTTTAAAATAATAATAGCGCATTCACGCATCCGGCCACGAACCGGGTCGCTTATTTCAATATGCTCCGTCAGAAGATATGTTGCAGTTGATATCTTTTGGGTCTTTTTTATAATTGAACCAATATCAAAAAGATTCACCGGGAAGTTATTGGTGGTGGCTTCTGTTTTTTGTCCTTTAGTGTCAGGATTGTCCTTTTTGTTGTCCATGTGTCCTTTATGAAGTCCTTTAGAAAAATTATGTCCATTATATATGGGACATAGGTAAATGCAATAGCAAAAAAACAAATAACAAATGACTATAATAACTAATAACAAATAACCCGAGCCCCTGCAGTCGGGCATGCGATGTCTGACGGGGTGAAAAGGAACTAAAATTTCATTTTTGATTTTTGCGAAGTTTCGTAATTCAAAGTAAATTCTATCTTCCTGTCTTCTTGTCAACTAATTCCTAATTCATTGTGATATAATTATAAAAAATGCTTAAAAAGAATGGGAAAAAGGGTGAAGTGGGCTTGTTTTCTCGTATAGGAAAACTAAATCCCGGACTTAAGGAAGATACGATGCACGCGGTCTTGGCAATTATATTCTTTATTCTTGCTATCCTTTTTGTGCTTGCCTCTCTTGGCAAATCAGGACCTGCTGGAAACGCCTTATTTGAATATTTGTCTCTTTTTTTCGGGGTCGGTTATTATCTCCTCCCGACGCTCTTTCTTATGCTTGCAATTTCTTTTATGCGGTCAATCCGCCCCGCCGTGGCTGTAGCTCATATACTTGGGTCTTTTCTTTTTCTTGTATCCGGACTGGGAATAATCAACATTGTTCTTCTGGGAGATTCTGGCGGAATTATCGGCGGGCTTGTGTCATACCCGCTCATTAAACTTTTTGATGTATACGTAAGCTTGGTGGCGCTTCTAGGACTTCTTTTAATTTCTCTCTTGGTAATATTTGATGCGCGCCCCGGCAAGGAATCGTTTTTTTTCTGGAAACAATTTTGGGGCAAAAAAAATGACAAGGAGGTGGAAATCACTTCTGTGATAGTAAATGGCGCCGTTCAAAACGGAGATAACGGCAAAAAAGAAGAATCACCCGTTGCCAAAGTTCTTAATATTGCGTCAAAGAAAAATGGGAAAGGGGAGGAAGAGGAAATTCTCATAAGCCCTAAGGGATTAAAAGATATCCGCAGATTCGCTAATTACGCTCCCCCGCCAATTTCTATATTTGATAGCGACAAAGGCAAACCTGATGTGGGCGACATCA
The DNA here is from genome assembly GCA_964364185.1 of uncultured Candidatus Saccharibacteria bacterium. GTDB lineage: Bacteria > Patescibacteriota > Minisyncoccia > Phycocordibacterales > VMEP01 > JAUYLU01. Next base: position 14,204 of record CAYIKU010000009.1, on the reverse strand, counting down.
AGGCAAATGCCAATATAATAAAACGCACACTTCAGAATTTTGGTATTGATGTGGAAATGGATGAAGTATCGATCGGCCCGACTGTTACACGTTACGCGCTTAAACCAGCCGAGGGAGTAAAACTTTCGCGCATTGTCGGACTCAAAAACGATCTTTCGCTTGCGCTTGCCGCTCACCCTCTTCGCATAGAAGCCCCGATTCCTGGCAAATCCTTGGTCGGCGTTGAAATACCGAATACAGTGAGAGCAACCGTGGGATTGGCGACGCTTTTTTCCGATGAAAAATTCACGGGCGCCACAAGACCGCTGATGTTCACCTTGGGGCGAAGCGTTTCCGGAAAATCAATTTTTGCAAACCTGGGAAAGATGCCACATCTTTTAATTGCCGGAGCGACCGGCGCGGGCAAATCCGTCACCATCCATGCAATAATAAATTCGCTTCTCTTCCGCAATTCACCAGAGGATTTGCGTTTTATCATGATTGACCCGAAGCGCGTTGAACTGACGCTTTATAACCGAATCCCCCATCTTCTCACTCCTGTTATAACAGAACCCAAGAAGGCAATCCTCGCGCTTAAATGGGCGGCTAAAGAAATGGACCGCCGTTATGACATTTTAGAAACCGAATCTGTGCGCGATATAGAATCGTATCATTCCAATATCGTCTTCCCTGCTTATTCAAAACACAAAGATAGGAAGGTAAGCGACGAATTCATGGAACTGCCGGAACGAATGCCTTATATAATTATTGTCATTGATGAGCTGGCCGACATTATGTCAACCTACCCGAGAGAACTGGAAGCGGGTGTCGTGCGCTTGGCCCAAATGTCGCGAGCGGTTGGCATCCATCTAATCCTTTCCACACAGCGCCCGAGCGTTAACATAATCACCGGCCTTATTAAGGCAAACATTCCCGCCCGAATCGCGCTTCAGGTTTCTTCGCAGATTGATTCACGCACGATTTTAGACGCTGGTGGGGCGGAAACGCTTTTGGGCGCCGGCGATATGCTCTACATTTCGGGCGACATGTCAAAACCGGAACGGATTCAGTCGGCATACATCAGCGAACAAGAAGTTAAAAAAACAGTGAAATATCTCGCCGACGAATACAGAGATGAGCTTCCCACCGAGGTAGCAATGACTGACACGCCAAGCAATAAATCAATATTTGAAGCAACACTTGACGATGAAAACACTTTAAGGGACGACGATGAGCTGTATGAGGAAGCCAAACGGGTGGTTTGCGAGGCCGGCAAGGCTTCGTCGTCATACCTTCAGCGAAAATTAAAAGTCGGCTATGCGAGAGCGGCCCGGCTTATTGATATGCTTGAAGAAAAAGGCGTAATCGGGCCTGGTGACGGCGCCAAGCCGCGCGAAGTGTTGCTTGGTGGCGCGGAAGGAGTTAGAAGCGAATAATCATGAATCCTATTAGAGGGAACAAAGACCCGCAAAACACGCTTAAATTATCCTTAGGTATCGCGCTCGCGCTTATAATCGTTCTTTACGCGTTTGATAAAACTAAAAATCTTATTATGGGACCAAAAATAACAGTAGAAACTCCGCTTAACGGGGCAATAGTTCTAGACGCAACTTTACCCATAGAGGGTATAGCGAAAAATATCTCTAAAATTTCCATCAACGGCCGGCAAATATTAATCGATCAAAGCGGAATATTTAGAGATCAACTGGTGGTAACAGAGGGTTATAATATAATAAGTGTGGCAGGGACAGATCGTTTCGGAAAAACAAAAGAAGTCATACTCGAACTCGTGCGCAAAGAACAGTGGTAAAAAATTACAAGTTTAAAAACAATAAGATGCTTAAAAAAATAAAAAAAGAAGATAAGGAAATAGGCGCTTCAATAGAAGACACGATTCGCGAAATAGAAACTAAGTTCGGCGAGGGGTCTATTATGAAGTTAGGCGATAAACCGAAAGTAAGCAGTGTGGGAGTTATCTCCAGCGGTTCAATCGGTCTTGATTACGCCCTGGGAGTGGGCGGGATTCCGCGTGGCAGAATTATAGAAGTTTTCGGCCCGGAATCGAGCGGAAAAACAACATTGACTCTCCATATCATTGCCGAGGCGCAAAAAGCTGGCGGAATATGCGCCTTCGTTGACGCTGAACACGCTATGGACCCTGAATATTCTAAAAAACTTGGTGTAAAAATAAATGATTTGCTTATCTCTCAACCTGACACGGGCGAACAGGCGCTTCAAATCGTAGAAAGTTTGGTGCGTTCGGGAAAAATCGATGTCGTGGTGATAGATTCGGTGGCGGCCTTGACGCCTAAAGATGAAATTGAAGGCGATATGGGAGCGTATCATGTCGGCAAGCAGGCACGGCTTATGTCTCAAGCGCTTCGTAAGCTTACTGCCATCACAGCCAAGTCAAAAACTATTGTAATTTTCATAAACCAAATCAGAATGCAAATCGGTGTTATGTTCGGCAATCCCGAAACCACGCCGGGCGGAAAAGCTTTGAAATTTTATACATCGGTTCGTATTGATATCAGAAAAATTGCCTCAATTAAAAAAGGAGAGGAAACTGTCGGTTCCCGCACGCGAGTAAAAATTGTAAAAAATAAAGTAGCCGCGCCGTTTAAAAGCACTGAATTTGATATTATTTACGGAGAGGGAATATCCAGAGAAGGCGAGTTGATAGCACTCGGTGAGAAATTCGGGATAATAGAAAAATCAGGTGGCGGTTCTTATGTTTATGGGGCAGAAAAACTCGGACGCGGATATGATGCCACTAGAACATTTTTGAGAGAAAATCCAAAAATAACAAATGCCATAGAAAAAGAAATAAAGAAAAAGTTTACCGAAGAAACGAAAGCGTAAAAAAGTCACTCTTACTGTTGATTATATCTTCTTGCCCCAACTTGGGGAATTCGCTTCCAATTGGGGCAAAGTATAAAACAGGTGATAGTTTCTGTGTCCACCCGCCCACCTACACTATAATAAAGCTACGGCTTTATTATAATGTAGGTGGGCCACTGGTAGAAATATTAATTGCAATAGACATTTTTTAAAAAATCGTTACAATTGGCGGCACTATGTTGGAATACAACAAGATCCGCGCGGGAAAATATATTATCTACAATAAAGAGCCCTATGAGGTTATTGACAGCCATGTGGCGCGAACACAACAGCGCAAACCGCAGAATCAAACTAAATTAAAAAGTCTTTTGAACGACAGAATTGTGCCGGCAACATTCCACGCGACGGATAAAGTCGAAGAAGCAGAAATCGGTAAAAGAACTATTAAATTTTTATACTGTAATAAGAGAGAATATTGGTTTTGCGAAGAAAATAATCCAAGCAAGAGATTTAAAATAGACGAAGAACTGCTGGGTAAGTCAAAAAAATTTCTGAAAAGCAATGTTTTGGTGGATATGCTGACTTTTTCAGAAGATGAGGACGGGGAACTAAAAATTATCGGAATTCGTTTGCCTATTAAAGTTGAACTTAGGGTTACTGACGCTCCGCCGTCAATAAAAGGAAATACCGCCTCTGGCGGGGGCAAAACTGCCACACTTGAAACAGGCGCCTCCGTCAATGTTCCCTTTTTCGTCAATGCGGGAGATATAATACGGGTGAATACGGAAACCGGAGAATATACGGAGAGGGTGGAAAAAAAATAGTTTTTTAATTAACGAGAAACATTAGGCAAAAGCCCTAAAAATCGGGCTCGTTTTACGGCCAGCGCCAACTGGCGCTGGCTTTTTGAAGAAACACCGCTTCTCTTCTTTGACATAAGGCGTGCGTGGGGCGTCAAAAATTTCTTCAAAACTTCTATGTCTTTGTAATCAATGTGTTTGATATTATTTTGTGAAAAATAGCATTGCTTCATATATTTTCTTGACGATCCGCCAACTGGCGGAGAATCTTTGAAAATAATGACCCCCCACCAAATTTACCACTAACAAAACCTGGCGCCACGCGGGTGAATAACCCGGCCCTATTCGGGCCAGTGGCGCCCTTGTTATATTTGTCTAATTGTGTTTTTACATTTGGTTCCATAGTTTTTTGTAAATTTGGTGGGGGGTTAAGGTTTGGCAACTATATTTTATCTTGCTAGCTAAAATATAGGCCAATTCGCTTAAAACGGTATATCTTCCGGGTTAGCCTCTTCGGACGGATATTCAATAACATCTTCTTTCTGCACATTATTGGTATCGGCACTGGGCGCGCTACCGCCTCCCATTCCACTTTTAGGGCCGAATTGCACGCGGTCGGCCACTATTTCCGTGCGGTATTTTTTCTCGCCCGTCCCCTTATCATCCCAACTTCTTGTTTGGATACGACCCTCAACGAGAACGGATTGCCCTTTTTTCAAATATTGCGCCGATGTTTCAGCTTGACGGCCGAAAACTACGATATTGTGATAATCAACCGACTCTTGTTTCGTCCCTAAAGAATCTTTCCAAACGCGATTAGTTGCCAAAGAAAATGTCGTTACTTTCGAACCCGAAGGAAGAGATTTCATCTCTGGGTCGCGGGTAAGATTTCCTACAATTAGTGCTTTGTTTAGATACATCCTGTTAGAGGCAGGTCGCGGTCGTACCGCTTTCTGCAAAATTATTTTTAATAATATTTTTTTGATTTTTCAACATATTTTTTATATCAAATCGCGACCGCGGCCTCTAACAGGATACATGATTGATTTTTAGTTGATAGTTAATAGTTTATAGTTTATAGAAAAAATTTCTATTCCGAAACTAGGGTCGCGATTGTTTTTTCCATCTCTTCTTCGCTCATCATCGGTTTGTCGGCGCGGGGACGGTCAGACGCGCGAAATACGCCACGGCGTAAATACATGGTATTTTCACGAACGGTGGTAATTAGCAAAAATCTTATCACGGCTTCATTTGATTCAAAATGTTTTTTAATATTTGAAATGTTTTCTGCTTCAAGCTCAAATTTAACAGAGCCAAAAAGGGCGCTCCCGAAAATTTCTTTTTTGCGATTGATGATTTTAGATATCTGATAAGCAAGATCGCGAAGTTTTGGAAACTCTTCGGTGATAATGGCACCGCCGTCTTTTACAATGGCATCCTTCAAATCTTCCACCAGTTGGAAAAGTTTTTCTTCTGGCAAAGAGGGGGCTAGAAGATAGCCGACTTCATAAATTTTCATTCCTTCTCCTTTTTCTTTAATTATTCCTATGTTTTTTGCCATAAGGGGCATACTATCAGAGGCGAGCACATTAGTCAAAAATCACGCAGCCCAAATATATTTATCGCATTTTTGAAGAGCGCTTCCGCTACAGTTTCTTCTTTTTCTCCCCTAATTTCTGCGATTTTTGCCGTAGTTTCTATAACATATATCGGTTCATTGCGTTTTCCGCGATAAGGCACCGGGGACGCATACGGCGCATCTGTTTCAGCCATTATTGATGTGATGGGGAGAAAACGAATTATTTCATCGTAATCTCTGGTAAAAGTAACAACACCGGTAAACGACATAGTGAAACCAAGCTCTAAAAATTTTTTTGCAATTTCAATGTTTCCGGAAAAAAAATGGATATTGCCTTTCAATCGCCCGCTATGTTCTTTTTTATATTGATTAAGAATTTCAATAATGTCCAAATAAGCGTCCATGCCACCTTTTGAATGTCTCCCGTGTATCATGAGAGGTTTATCAACCGAAAGTGCCAAATTTATTTGAAGAGAAAATATTTTTTTCTGTCTTTCTTTTTCTTTTTCGCCAATATTTCCCCGAAAATAATCCAGTCCGCACTCGCCTATCGCAACTACGCGGGAATTTTTTGCCATGTCCAAATATAATTTTTCATTAAAATCTTCCTTTGTATCTGTGGGATGAAGCCCTACTGACGCAAACACGTGGTGTTCTTTTTCCGAAAGAGCTACTGCATCTTTGGAACTTTCGTAATGTGTCCCGACTGCAATTGTGGCAACGCCTTTTTCTTTCATTCTAAAAAGTACTTTCTCGCGGTCATCATCAAATTCTCTGTCGTGAATGTGCGAATGAATATCTATATAACGAATCATGTTAATCTATCCGCGGAAAAATCGGAGTATTAAGCGTGCCTGTGTGATATTCTTTATTTTTTCCAACCCTGCCAATAAGCTCGGTAATTTTCAGGGCAGTATCCGGAAGAAATGGCATTAGCATTTCTGAAATTTTTTCAAGTCCGAAAAGAAGATTGAATATTACTCCTTCCGTTTTTTCCCTGTCTGTTTTTATAAGCTTAAACGGCTCATAACCGGACACATATAAATCAAGCGCCTTAACCAAACGCCGTATGGCGTGGGAAGCTTTGTGGATCTCATAAGCCCCCATCGCTCGTTCATATTCTTGAAAAATTGTTGAATTTATAAAATTCTCAACACTGCCAAGCTCCCGCAACACCTCCCCCGACACTGTTTCCATATGGTCCTGAAGCGGCGCCAAATCGCGTGTATTACCTTTTACGATGCCGCCAAAATAAAGAGCGGACATTTTAAGCACACGGGAAACTAAGTTACCGAGACCGTTGGCAAGATTTCCATTATAACTTTCAATGAATTTTTCTCGGCTAAAATCCCCGTCTTCAAAAGGAGATATCTCGCTTGAAAAATAATAACGAAAATGGTCTTTGCCGAATTCATTTATAAGCGCCATCGGGTCAATTACATTACCCAAACTTTTCGACATTTTTTTCCCATCGGAAGTGATGAACCCATGCACTATTATAGATTTCGGAAGCGGTAGGCCGGCCGATAGAAGCATTCCAGACCATATCGCGGCATGAAAACGAAGAATATCTTTGCCGATCAGGTGGACATCGGCCGGCCAATATTTTTTAAACATTTTTTTATCGGAAGACCCATAACCAAGCGCTGAAACGTAATTTGAAAGCGCGTCGCACCAAACATACATCATCTGGGAAGAATCGCCGGGCACCGGAATACCCCATGGTATGGCCCCTTCAAGGCGCGAAAAACTCACATCAGAAAGACCTTCGTCAAGAAGCGATATTATTTCTTTTTTGCGCGAAGCGGGAATAATTTTTAATTCTCCGCTCTCTATCTTTTTTTTAATTTCCGAAGTGTAGTTGGAAAGTTTAAAAAAATAATTTTCTTCTTCTACGACCTCAAGTGTCTGTCCGGGGTAGTCGGGGCACTCGCCGTTTAGAAGAGCGCTTTCCGGATGAAACGCTTCATCCCCCAAACAGTAGAGTCCTTTATATTTCTTTTTATACAAATCTCCTTTGGCTTCGATTTTTTCCCAAAGTTTTATCGCCCCCGACCAATGCGCTTTTTTGTCGGAAGTGCGAATAAATCCGTCATTTGAAACACCAAGCGACTTGATAAGCGCTTCTACTGAATCAGTATTTTCGTTAACAAAAGCCTTTATGGAGAGAGCTTTTTTTTGGGCTGCTTTCGCGATTTTGGCGCCATGTTCGTCTGTCCCGGTCAAAAAATATGTATTGTCCCCTTTCCCGCGCCTATAACGGGCAATTATATCGGCAAAAACAAGCTCATAAGCAAAACCGATGTGCGGTTTCGCATTAGCGTAAACAATGGAAGTGGTTATATAAAATTTCTCCGCCATCCCGTTAGAGGTAGGAAACGTTGGTTAATAATAAAATATTGACTTTATTTAACCACATAATCTCTATATGAAACTTACTTTTGGTATGGCTTTTAGCGTTTCCGTTCATTATATTCTGTGTTTTAAGCATAATATGAAAAATGTTTATTAGCACTAGAAACAAGTTCTTAACCGTATAATTTCTAACGGGACCATATTCAAAGCGCAAGAGAAACCCGCCTGCCATCGCCTAATGCGCTACATGTAATTAAATAGATTATAATGTAAATATATTACTCTATTTAAGTAATCACTTCAATCGCTTAGGCATTGGTGGGCAGGTTTAATTTCCTTCTCTCGCCGTTGTTAGATTTTTCTTTTTTTCTATATCGCTCGTAAATTCAAGGAGTGCGGTTGCTATCGGTATAGAAAGAACTACTCCTAGAAAACCGGCTAGCTTAAAACCAATAAGAAGAGATAAAATAACCAGAAGCGGGGGAACGCCGGTCACCTTGCGCACCACCAGAGGATAAATCAAATGATTTTCAAACTGCTGAATAATAAAGAAAAAACCGATAACCATAAGTCCGAGAGTTGCCCCGCCGTCGACAAACCCGAGAATCACAGCCGGTATCGCTCCCATAATCGGACCGAAGACAGGAATGAGTTCGAATACCGCGGCAATTATGGCAAGGAGAAACGCGTATTTTACTCCCAAAATAGTCAGGCCTAAATAAACCAGCACGCCTATCAAGAGACCGAGTAAAAATTGCCCCTGCATCCAAAGAGCAATTTTATTTTGCGAGCGCTGCCATAGGTCTATAGCGTACTTTTCGTGGCGCGCAGGCGTCACTATGCGCAAAAAACTTTCAATGCCCCGGTCTTGTACTGAAAGGTAGAAAGAAATAACAAAAATAAGAACAAAACCGGTAAGACCGCCGAAAACAAAGCTAACTGCTTGAATTGCTCCGCCCCCAATGCCAAAAACGGTCGTCTTAGCGTTTGTGAGTAAATCATTAGCGGAGAAGTTCAATATTAAATCGCTTAATAAATTTTGGGCGCCGAATAAACCGTCGAACATTGAATCAAATCCTTCAATGAAACCAATATATTGCGGAATTGATTCAATAAAACTGGAAAGTTCCGTAAGAAGAGGGGGAATAAAAAAATAGAAAATGGCGAAGAAAAGAACTATGAATATCAGAAAAAGGAAAATTACGGCGATGACACGCGGGATTCTTAAGCGAATAAGGCGTTTGGTAAGCGGTTCAAGCGACGAGGCGATAACCACTGAAGCGAGGGTTATCAATACTAAATCACGTATTTTATACAGCGCCACGAACACCAAAAGTACTGTAAGTATTTTTACAATACTTCCAACGCTCACCGAAAACTCGACTCGTTCTTTATTCATCCCGTTAGAAGCAGACCACGGTCGTGGTGTTCTGCGTGTAATTACTGTTAAAAATTTGAATTATTTCTATCATATTATATTAATTATGCGAAATTTACTCGACCGCGACTCCTAACGGAACATTAAAGGAATTCTATCCAAATTTCCCGATGTACGCAATGGCGCATACTCTGTCCCCAACTTGGAGGCTTCGCCTCCAAGTTGGGGAAAATAGACTATTTTAATGTTTCAAGAACAAAAGCCACAAGTTCGGAGATTTTCACGCGCTCTTGCTCTCCGTTATCGCGGTCGCGCACCGTTACCGTGTCATTGTTTAATGTTTCAAAATCAACCGTAATACAAAAGGGTGTACCTATTTCATCCTGACGCCTATAGCGCTTGCCGATATTGCCGTTATCGTCAAAGACAACTGAACCAAATTCTTTTTTAAGCTCGGTATATATTTTGCGCGCCTTCTCAACAAGCTCCGGTTTGTTTTTAAGAAGCGGGAACACAGCTATTTTTACCGGCGCAAGCGACGGTTTTAATTTTAAATAAGCGCGCTTTTCTCCGCCGAGTTCGTCTTCGGTGTAAGCGGAAATTAAAACCGCAAGCACGGTGCGGTCAACGCCGAATGATGGTTCAATAACATGCGGAATAAAACGTTCTTTTGTTTCTTCGTCATAATATGACAAATCAACGGTGCTCCCGCCCGAATGCGCGGATAAATCAAAATCTGCTCTGTATACCAAACCGTATAATTCCTTTCTTCCAAACGGATAATCAAATTCAAAATCAATGGTTCTTTTTGAATAATGCGCGCGTTCTCCGGCCGGCAATTCAAGCTCATGGATATTTTCTTTAGAAAGCCCAATCTCGCTCATCCACCCAATCATTTCTTTGCTCCAGTATTCAAAAGAATCTTTCCACTCCGATTCTTTTATAAAATATTCAATTTCCATCTGCTCAAACTCACGCGTGCGAAAAACAAAATCGCGGGGGGTTATTTCATTGCGGAACGCCTTGCCTATTTGCGCCATGCCAAATGGAATTTTTGGATGAAAACTGTCAATAATATTTTTAAAATTAACAAACATTCCCTGGGCTGTTTCAGGACGCAGATAAACTGTCGCCGAAGAATCTTCCATCGCTCCGATTTTTGTTTCAAACATCATGTTAAATTGGCGCGATTCGCCCAACTTGCCTCCGCATTCTGGGCAAACTCTTTTTTCAAGAACATCGGTACGAAATCGTTTTTTGCAGTCTTCGCAATCGGACAGCGGATCAGAAAAACCGGAAATATGCCCAGATGACTGCCATACCCGCGAATTCATTAAAATAGAAGCGTCAATACCATACATATCATCCCGACCGTCTACGAATCGTTTCCACCATAAATTTTTTATATTTTGTTTGAGCGCGACGCCATACGGTCCATAATCCCAAGTTCCGGTAAGCCCTCCGTAAATTTCAGATCCTTGGTAAATAAATCCGCGCCGTTTAGTGAGCGATATTATCTTTTCCATAAGGTTATTTTTTCGTTCTGTCTTCATAATATTTTCTATATATCTTATTAAACGCTATTTACCCGCCTAAGTTTTTGCTTGGCAAAAACTTAGGCGGGCGAGTTATTTACTAACAATATCATCCCACGCCTTAATACCGGTATCACCCGAGAGTCTTGTGGTAAGCATATTTTTTGTAACAGTGATATTGGCGTTGGTAAATGTGTCTTTGGTTGTCAGTAAAGATTCACCCATAACCGTGGCGCTGTTACCAACCTGAGAGAGCGAAGCGGTAAGACCGATTTGAAAAGATAATTGCCGTATCGGACCGTCAACGCCAACCCCTTGGTCGACGGATCCTATATTCCAAATTATCTCTCTAGACTTATCGTTAAATGAAACTTCTTCCCCGTTCGGAGAAATATTTCCCAAAAAGCGCACATAGCTTGGCAGGGTAGTTTTTACCAAAGTGTTAGAAAGGTTATTTGAAGAGTTCAGTACGGTCCAGGTGATAGTATAAGTGGTTTCTTTATCGGCGCGCGGAGGAAGACCGCCGCTGTTTTTGAAAGGCCCGTCATAATAGCGGACAAAAGACGAAAGTTGCACATTGGAACTGACCCTGACCACCTTCTTTTCCGAAGAAGTTATTTTTTCCGGCACATTCCCCTCTTTGACGCGCCGAGCACTCACTCCGGCTTCAAGTGTAAGCTCTGGGTTCTTTAAAATAACGCGATTACCGGAAAATGCCGGCAAAACATTGAATGTAAAACTAAAACTGCCGCCGTCTCCGCCCTGAATCTGTTCTAACATAGGCACTGTATCTTTATTCCACATAATAGTGTTATTTTGCGAATTGAAAAAACCCGGGAAAACGGAAACGGTTTTCTTATCAATCGCGTCACCTTCAATAAGAACGAATAATTCAGCATCAAGCATCCGATCTGGTAAATTATTTACCCAAACAAGTTCTCCATTAACACGCCCATTAGTTGGAATTACAAAGTCCGTACCGGACTCCCCGTTTATTAAAAGTTTTGTCTCAATAAAAGGGCGTTTGATGGTAAGCGTTTCCAAAACTGAACCATAAATTATGCCAATCGCTTCTCTGTCTTTTTCGTCCTCCTGTCCTCCATATATTCTAAAGGAACGCTCCTCCCCGTCCTCGCCCGTAAGCTTGCCGCGAATGGTTATTTTTTTTCTGGCCAACTTATCAAAATCTCCCAAACGCCAAACATTATTACCGTAAGTCGCCTCCGGAGTCGTGCCCAAAAGCGTGAAACCCGCGGGATACTCTATGCGGAGTAACATATTTCTCAAAACTTTGTCGGAATTAGCCAACATTTCTACATCAATTGAAATCTCTTGATTGGCATTTACTTCTCTTAAATCGCTTACTGAAATAGATATGGGACTTGATTTAACATGTACGGGAAAAGTCGTTTCTTTCAGAAAAATAGCGTTTGACCCCTCTAGTCGATATTCGAGTGTCGCTTTTACAATACGTTCACTGTCTTCGTCGCCGAATATAACAATCTTGATATTTTCCGATGCCGATTTGCCTGATCCGATATTGCCGATTGATTTCGTTAAGCGCACTATGTCTTTGTCGCCCAAAAGAGTTGCCCCCCTAGGATATTCAATGATTAGGTCGGCGTACTCCAGAGCCTGCCGGTTGCTATTTTTAATTTCAAATTGAAGGTTAAGGTCGCTACCGCCTTCGGTAAACGCCGGACCAAGCACCGACAAGCTGATATTTTCATTAGAAACTATATTGAAACCGCCATAAAAAGTATAAAGCGCAAAAATAACGGAAGAAAAGAAAAATACGATTGACCCTATGAAAAATTTTTTAAACGTTGAGTTTCGGTCAATGGGGCGCTTCGGGGGATTCCCCTCCCCGCTCCAATCATCCGAAACATCGTAATGCCTCTTATGGAGAACCCCGTGGCGATGTTTTGTAACTGTACCGTCGTTGCGATACAGATTTTCGGATAATTTTTCAATTGAATCTTTTTTTCTGTCTTCTATGGTCATATTGAGTAGTATATAATGTATCAAAAAAATATTAATCTTTTTTATACTTACGCATTATCAAACTTAATTTTAACATAAGAATACCCCCGCATTCGTTGCAAACGAATGCGGGGAAATATGAAAAAATTTAGCCCCATTCCGACGAATCGGAACAGGGCTAAGCCTGCCTGCCGGCAGGCAGGGGCTAAGGCCAAAGGGACTGAAGTCTCAATCAGTCCGTAGCGTCTTAGGATTGAGAACTGACTTGTGCGACACGGCGAACGCGGACCCGCTGTCACGACGCAACTTGTAGGCAGGCCTGCCGTGGCACGCGTAAAGCCAGCGACCAGCGTCGCCACGGCTCGCGCAGAGCAAGAGCGGATCGCCGTCGGAGTCGTTGATGGGTTCGTGCATGGCAACGATGTACCACAGACCCATGGCTTCGATCTCCTTTTCCGTGAACTTCTCACAGATGAGGCAGGCCAGTTCGGCGTTTGGCTCCAACAGCTTGCGCTTGTCGGACGTTCTGAAGGCTTCCGCATATGCGCGAATCTTCTTCGGGGTCCGGTCGTTGTCCTTGAAGAGCATGCCCTTGAGAACGGCGACTTCGGTCGTCACGCCACTCGTCGGCTTGAAATCAGGACTTCGGAGCACCTGCTTGGCGTAGCCACCCATGCTTTCGAGCCGGGTGATCCAGCCCTCGCCGGTTGTGCCGTCGGGAGTGACCGAGAAGTAGATGACGCCGTTTTTCTCGTACCACGAACGGGTCGGTTTTGAAACCACCCATTCGCCGGAATTAACCAGGCGAACAGCTTCGTTTGGGTCAGTCTTTCCAGTTTGGCGCATGATATTTTTCACTAACGCGTTCAATCTCCCTGGAAAAACTTCAGCAATTGCGAATTCTGTGCTCATGATTGTATCCCCTTGGGCTAATTTGCCCGTTTTTGTTTTCCTCTAATCCGAGGAGGAACCATGGCCTGTGTGGTCATAGCGAAGAATGGCTTAAGTTTTAAGCCACTTTTCGCTATGACCAATCGCAAGTATTTTTTTAATGAACTTAAATTTCTACTTTATTATATAGCATATTTTTAATCTTGCGTCAACCCCACATAGTATCTATTTTAAAAAAAGATTTGCTCTAATAAAAACAAGAATATTTAAGAATTTAAGAAAAAAACACAACCATGTTCTTATTTACCCATTCGTGCGAATGGGTAAATAAGAACAATGGATTATAGATTTATATAATTAAAGTAATTATAGAATTAAAAGAATTGAGAAAGATGTTTAATAGTTTCGGGAAAATTGCCGGCCAAACGGTAAAACATCTGGGAACTTCTCTGCTCTTTCTCTAAAATATCGGCCGCCGCAAGTAGAGCGAGATGTTTTGATGTTGATTTAAAAGATAATTTAATTTCTCCGGCCACATCCCCCACCGACGCCTCTTTTTCTTTTTTAATAAATTTAATTATTGCCAATCGCCGTCTGTTGGCTAGGGCCTTAAGAACACGTTCCATTTCTTTTTCTTTCATAGTGTTTATATTGTATCTATATTAATTATATTTATATTAATTGTGTCTATATTGTATCTATATATCTATATTACATCCATTTACTCATTCGTGCGAATAGGTAAATGGGGATAGCGCAGTATAGTATGGTGCGATAGAGTGAGTGTAGAAGCGTAGAATTGAATGGGGTGTAGTGTGAGTGTAGAAGCGTAGAATTGAATGGGGTGTAGTGTGAGTGTAGAA
>CAYIKU010000008.1:0-19346 GCA_964364185.1 uncultured Candidatus Saccharibacteria bacterium | reverse complement strand
TGCGGAATGCGAGAATCGGCTACAACTCTCGGTTTGTCGCCACTCACCTCGGTCGTAGCCTCAGCTCGCGGTTTTGCGTACTCGCAAAACATCGCTCCGCTTTTCGATTCTCGACACAGGCACAGCGGTGTGCCTGTTTATTCCTTTCTCACCTTGTTCGATGCGGAATGCGAGAATCGAACTCGCGCCCGATGCTTGGGAAGCACCAGTTCTACCACTAAACTAATTCCGCATTCTACTCTAATTAATTATCTAAAAAAATTCCTTACTCTCTCTAAAAACGTCGGGATTTCTGTTTTAGATTGTAGAGTATCGCTTTCTTTTTCTTTTTGGTCAACAATCACAACAACTCCTTCGCCCTCTTTGATAACCTTAAACTTCTCGCGAATCGCCTCCTCAACGCCCTTATCGGTCTTAAGTGTCGACACGCGCGCCGCAAGATTATCTTGTTTTGCATTGAGAACAGATTTTTCTTTTTCAAGCAAAGAAATCATATCTTTGGCATCGCCATACTTCTGCCATAAAGAATAAGTGGCACGGGAAAAGAATAAAAGCGCAACCAGAAGAATTACAAGCAAAAGAGGCGAGTAAAGAATTCTTCTTATTTGCTTGCGCGCTTGAAACTCAATCATTTTCTGCTATTATACTATGAACTCTTCTTTTTTGGAGTTACTTTAATTTTTTATTTTTTAATTCGCCCAAAACATTATGCTTTTTGACCCAAAAAACAATAAATGGATAAAGGTAATATGGTCCGTGCTTGGTATTTTGGTGATTGTGAGTATGGTTCTTCTTTATTTCCCGGCAATCCGTTAGTTAGCCGTGAACCCCAGCACCATCCCCCAAGGCGGGAGCTACGTCACGAAATGTGAAATGGAAACTGGAAAAGTCGGACCTTCCCGGTTTAATTACCCCTTAACCATTTTGAGAAATACCTCGTGGGGAATGTGCACTCTGCCTAGGGCGCGCATTTTCTTTTTACCCTTCTTTTGTTTTTCTCGAAGCTTCATTTTTCGAGTTATATCTCCGCCATATAAATAACCAGTTACATCCTTGCGAAGTGCCGAAAGAGTTCTTGAAGACAATATGCGCCCCAGCGCGCACCCTTGAATTTTTACCACAAACAACTGTCGCGGTAGAATTTTTGCCAGTTTTTCAACACTCGCCTCTGCTTCTTCTTGTGCGCGAACTTTTGATACAACGCGAGCAAAAGCCGGCACTGGCTCATCGGCTACTAAAATATCAAGGCGCGCTACTTCTGCTTCGCGCATATCGGCAAATTCGTAGGAAAGAGAGGCAAACCCCGATGATAAACTTTTAATCTCATCAAAAAAATTACGCATTAATTCCCGTAGAGGAATGTTGGCGGTAATAGCTACGCGTTTTTCGCTAAAATTTTCCGTTTCCCCTATCTCCGCCTCGTGGCCAAAAAGCATTTGGAGGATTAAACTCAAATATTCCGATGGTGTGATAATTTTTAATTTTACCCATGGTTCATACACTTTTTTATACGAGCCGTGATCGGGAAAAAGCGATGGAGAATACACCATTTCTTTTTTGCCGTTTAAAAATTCAACTTCATAATTAATAGACGGGGTTGTAACGATAAGCGTAATTCCTGATTCTCTCTTTAATCTTTCCGTCACTATTTCCAAATGAAGCATTCCCAAAAAACCTGTTCTAAATCCGCGCCCCAATACTCCCGATGATTCTTCTTCAAATGAAAGGGATGAATCTGAAAGGCGGAGCTTTTCCAGACCGCTTCGCAGTTGTGGAAAGTCATCTTGGCTTTCTGGGTAAAGAGACGCCCAAACTACAGGGCGAGGATTTTGATACCCAGGGAGCGCGGGAAGTGGTTTTTTTGAAAGGGTTATGGTGTCGCCGACTGAAGCAATACCCGGTTTTTTAATTCCCGTCACGATGTAGCCGATCTCCCCCGCCGATAAACTATCTTTTTCCTTTTTATCGGGATTAAAAATACCCAAAGAAAGGACTGTGCATTTCTCCCCCGCCGCGACGAATTTTATTTCCATACCTCGCTTGAGTTCCCCTTCGAATACGCGCACGAAAACAATAACTCCTTGATGGTTTGAGTACTCAAAATCAAAAATAAGCCCGCGAAAACTCTCTGAATCTTGAAATTCTTCTTTAGGCGGTGAAATCCGCTCAACTATGGCATTTAAAAGTTCCGGAACGCCTTCTCCTGTTCTCCCTGAAATTAAAAGAATTTCGCTTTCCGGAATTGAAAGAAGTTTTGCCAGTTCTTCTCGTGTTCCGGAAATGTCGGCGATTGGCGAATCAATTTTACTCACTACTGGAATAATTGTAAGACCTGAATCGCGCGCCATTCTAAGCGTGGTTAGGGTTTGCGCCTGTACACCCTGTGTCGCATCAACCAAAAGAAGCGACCCTTCTACTGCTTTTAAGGAACGCGATACTTCGTAAGAAAAATCTATATGCCCCGGGGTATCAATTAGGTTTAGTATGTAGTTGGTAGTTTGTAGTCTATAGTCCATCCGAACAGGAGTCATTTTAATGGTAATTCCGCGCTCACGCTCAAGATCCATGCGGTCAAGCACCTGATCGCGCATTTTGCGCTTCTCAATAGTATTGGTCAGTTCAAGTAAGCGGTCAGCTAAAGTAGACTTCCCGTGGTCAATGTGGGCAATGATGCTGAAATTTCGAATGTGTTGTAAATCCATAAATTACAGGCTATTTTAACACATTTTTATGTTCTTGATTTTTTATATAAAAAATAGTATTATTATTTTAGGATATAGAATTTTTCAACCCTTTGAAATATGATCTTCTTAATCAACTGGAGAAAGCTATGCGAGCAACTCATATATTAACCGACATTCCGCAAAAAATTCAGGAAATTTATAACATCGGAAACCAAGTGGAAGTTGAAGCAGACAATTCGGTGGGAGGTGGACATTTTACCCTTATTAATAGAGACGGTAAAATGGTTAGTATGGATGCAGTTGAATTGTTTGGAACCGACACACTGATTCAAAAAATTTAGTGTTAGTTTTTTACACCACCCCCGCCCCGACAAAAACCTGTCGCGAGGCGGGTTTTTGTTTTCCATAATTTCCTACCCTCTATCAACTAAATATTATCAATTAAAAACTGGTTAGAGAATCTCCTGTTCCAGTGCAACGGCTCTTGTTTCCCAAAATCTCTATTCCAATGTTCTTGAGAACATTGGAATAGAGCAATCATATTTTTCATGGGATTGACTTTTTAATAAAAATATATTACAAAGTAATTAGAAGTTTTTATCAAACAAAGACAAGGAGAAAACAATGCCTAATCAAATAAATACTTCAATAGAGAAGATTTTGACTTTTATTGAGGAAGGATATTACTCAATCGGCACCTGTCCAAGTTGTCATAAACGGCACCCGCTAAAGCCAAATCCAAACCCTAACCTCGATGCCCACGGAGAGCATGAAAACTATATTATCGTTGAACATCGACATTTTGAAGGAACATGCGATGGTGGCGGTAAGGTGCCATTAATTGTTTGGAGATAACAACCCTCTCGCAAAACCGACGGTTATTGTACCGCCGGTTTTTTGTTTTTTATCTTTACTACTCACTATCGGCTACTCACTACTAACTTTTCTAAAGTTCTTGTTGTTCTGGCGCAATAACTCTTGCGCGCCAAAATTTATGTTTGAACGCACTTTCTATTTCTAAGAGTTCGCGGCTCCCCAAAAGTTTAAGCATAATGATTCCCACTATAATGCCGAGCGCTCCGGAAAATGCTCCTTGGGCAAAAATACCCCAAAAAGTGTTAATTGAAAAGATATTATCGAAAACCCCCAAAAATTGGTAAGCGCTGAATCCCATCAAAAAAGAAGCGGAAAAACTTTGAAAAAATGTTTTTGAAATGGAATTCCAAAGACCTTTAGCAAAGTCGTTTTCAAAGATGCGAAAAAGGAGAAAGATATTAATTAACGAACCTATAGAGTAAGCGAGTGGAAGCATGAGTGCTTCAGTGCCGGGCACATCCGCCACACGAAGAAGATTTTCCATAAAATAACGAGATTCCGGAAATTTACGAACAAAACTAATAAGCCCAAACGATAAAACGATAATAAAGCCATAAGAAAAAAGATTGATGAGCAACGGGCGACGAGTGTCCGAGGTGGCGTAATATCCTCGTATAAAAAGCGGTAAAAGATTCTGGGCGACAAGCGAAACGGCAAAAATCGCAAGCATAGCGGCGGTCAATCGCGTGTCTGCCCAAGAAAACGCGCCAGACCCTAAAATTACCCGAACAATTTGCGCCCGAAGCACAATGAAAAGAAAAGTAATCGGCAAAGACCAAAAAATAATCGTGCGAGCGGCAGATTCTATTCCCTTAACAAATCCCGCGCGGTCCCCAACGGAAAAAAAACGCACTAATCCGGGAAAGGCGGCAACGGAATAGCTTATTCCGATAATAACTATGGGTACTGACTGTAAATTATAAGAAAAATTAAAAACCGAAACTGAACCTTCTTCGAGAAGTGAGGCAATAGCAATTATTACAATAAGTGAAAGTTGATTGAGTGAAAGAGTTATCGCGCGAGGGAAAGATACGAGTATGATTCTTTTGATTACAGAAAAATCTATGCGCCGTGAAAATGAGGGAATAAATTTATGCGCGAAAAGAACGGGAATTTGAATGGCAAAATGAAGAATTGCCCCTAATACTACGCCGTAAGCAAGACCGGAAATGCCAAATAGCGGGTAAAGAAAAATAATACCAATTATGATACCGATGTTATAAAACACCGGCGAAAGAGCATAAACAAAAAATTTGCGAAGGGTTTGTGTGACGCTTCCCACTAAGTTTGAAACGCCTATTAAAATCGGCGATAGAAGCAAAATTCTACTTAATCCAATAAGTTTATCCGTTGCTTCTTCGTCAAATCCAGGAGCGATGAACGGCGCAATGAACGGAATGAGAAAAAAAAGTACGACACTCGCCACCAGCATGACTGAAAAAAATATCGTAAACATATCGTTAATAAATTTACGCGATTCTTCGTTTCCTTCGCCACTATTACCCATCTTTTCAAGCAATATAGGAATAAGCACTGTCACTGAAACGAACGATGCCAGAGATACATAGAGAAAATCCGGTATGCGGAATGCGGCATAGTAAATATCAAGTGTGGCCGACGCGCCGAAAAAGTGCGCGAAAAGACGGTCGCGCGCCAAAGCAAGCACTTGTGAAAAAAGAGCGCACAAAGAAAGGAGCAATGCCGCTTCGTTTAAGTTGTGCCAATCTTTTCCTAAAAATGCGACAATTCGTGAGCCCATCCTGTTTGAAACCACCCCATAAGATACGGGATTAATTTATCTCATGGGGTGGTTTTTAATTTTAATTTTCTACTCTTCTTCGTTAATCGGTGGCTTCTTTCGCGTCTCCGGCTTGTTATTCGGCGGAAGTACATCAGCGAAAGGCGCTCTGCCGGCGCGAAGGTTGGTAATAATATTTTTTACTTCCTGGTTATCGGGGTTGGTTCTGGATACGCCCTCAAACTGAACAATAGCGTCTTCTGCCCTTCCGACTTTCTGATAGGAAAGCCCTAGAAAATATTTGGCATTGGCATAATCAGAATTTAAACTGATTGCCCTTTCAAAAGCGCTGACAGCTCCGTCATAATCGCGGTCATTGTATTTAAGAAGACCGAGCTGAAACAGAACGGTAATATCGTTAGGAGCAAGCAAAGACACATCTTCGGTTTTTTTAATAGCTTCTTTAATATTCCCATCGCGCGCTTCAAGCTGGGAGAGGAAAAATACCGCTTCAGTGTAATTTTGTTTTTTAGCGAGCGCTTTGCTGATATAAGCCCTTCCTTCTTTGTTATTTCCATTGGATATTTCAAGGCGGGCATTTCCTAAAAGAATTGCCGGGCTTTCCGGATTGAGCAAAAGCGCTTTGCTGTAAGAATCTTTGGCGGCTTCGTAAGCACCGGCGACTTTAAGCGGAACTATTGCTTCGTATATCCTGCCAAGAGAAATAAAGTTGGCATAATTGGTTTTGTCTATTTCAGTTGCTTTCTTGGCGCTATCAATTGCCCCGCCCAACATTGTCTGAAACTGGGCGCGAAGCGTATCTTGGGGAATGCCTTGTTGTTGTGCTAAATTATTCAGTTTTATAAGACCTAATTCGGAGAGAGCGCGGTAATAAATATCTTCACCCGAAAACTTAATTGCTCTCCCCAGATATGTTTCAGTTTTTTCAATATTACCATCGCGATTAAGAGCAGATAAACTCTTTTGGAAATAACTAAATGACACAAATTTCTGTGCAAATAAATAGCCGAGAGAAAGCGAAGCGATAATAAAGAATATGAGCACAAGCACTGAAACAAAACCTAGTTTCGGGTCGCCTAGTAATTTCACCTCATATTTGCCAATTATATTTTCGTTGGTAAGCGTCGCAATCATGATACCGGCGATAAGAAAAGCCAAGACATAGAGTGTTGTGCTTGGCACATAAAACACGATGAAAGCAAGAAGATATCCTGCGAGCACAAACGAGGAAACAATCAGATAGCGGGAAAGGCGGTTCAGGGAAAAATTAAACATTGCCTTAAATCCTGAGAAAAAGAAAAGCCCGATGAATATAATCCAAGAAAAAAGTCCGAAAATTCCTTCTGTTACAAACGTGGTCGGCACAACTCCGAACCCGGTAGCAAAATCTGTGTTCCAAAAAAGCGTGGTATTTATTCCGTCGGGCTTATGAGCCAACCATTCGTTGGTAAAACGGTTCGGGCCGGAGCCAAACAAAGGACGAGTCTTCAAAGTTTCTTTAGCAACTTCAAATGTGGCGGAAAGCGAGGGACGGACTTCAAATTGCGAAATATTGAATTTATTGGTAAGTGTTGCGCCAAAAGATGTGGATGTAAAGAAAAACAAAATTGAGAAAATCATTACGACCAATGGCGCAATGGGCAATTTTACCTGCCGTACCAAGACTGATGAAGAAAGTTGCACGGATGGTTCCGCGCGATTAACATACACACCGTATACTACAAGCACAAGTGAAACTACTCCTATAATGGCCCAAGCAAGAGAAAAATTAATGAGCGCGAGAAAGAAAAGAGAAAACGCCATAAGCGCATAAAGAAGGAAGTTAAGCGCCCGCCCGAACGTCAGAATCTCGACAGTCATCATAGAAAGGAGAAGTACTGCGCCGAAGAAAATGGAAAGGTCATTCCATTTGCCAACGAAGTTCGCAGTTTGGGTTGTAAAAACACCAAACGAAAGCATATCGTCTGTACCTAAGAGGCGCACTAATTGATATATGGCAACAATAATACCGGAAAGAAGAAGCCCGCCGTAAAAGTAAAACGCCCGCTCGCGCGACTGGAAAAATACCGATGACAAAAAAAGGAGAATTAAAACTACCGCCGTAAACGCAAAAGTTGTAATTTCAAATCCTTGCCCTATGAAAGACGCACGAGGCGCAAGTGAAACAGCCGATGAAATAAGAGCAGAAAGTCCGATAAGCGCTCCCCCGCCAAAAATAATGCTTTTAGGCAATGAAAAAGCTCCATCAACTAAGCGGCCGAGAAGCCACAGCAAAAATGAAACGATGACAGCGATTGAAACTAATATTCCCTTGCTTGCATCAAGCAACATACCTTCAACGGGCAAGAAAAAAAGAGGCAGTAATACCCCCATCACAAAAATTGCTCCAAATGAAAGTTTGTCTAGTATTGCGTATTTATTAGTATTTTCCATATGTATATTATTGCTTATGATTATTTGTTAATAGGAGAATTATATAAATGGTGTTGTGGGACATGACACCGTTTGAAATTACGGCTCGCCCCAGACGAAAGCAAACTTCCGCCTGTGGGCTCGCTAGTAATTATATCAGTTTATATAATTGCGCCACTCGGAAATAATAAAATCAAGATTTCATTCTTCCTCGCTAGTAATTATAAGATATAAGTAGCTAGCGCGCAATGAAAAAATCCCCCGCTTGGGGGGATTTTTTCATTAAATTCACGATAGTTTGTACCTATAAGCCGAATTCTGTATCCCGCAAAGCGGGACGATAGTTATTTATCTGTCTCGTACATTACTGTACGGATCAAGCGGCACTCCGAGCATCATTTCTGGTGCTCGGCACGGCCTTGCACAGAGGTAAGGATTTAGCCGTTTCACTTAATAGGTTGCCCTATCAACTCGTCCTTCACATGCAAAGCATATGAGGGACTTCCTCGAGCTTTCGCTCTCGGTCGTCTCTGCTCGCACCTCTGCCAATCTTGCCCACCGCAAGTGGCTTGCAAGATTGAGCATCCTGAGCGAAGCCGAAGGATTGCCCCTCGGGGATACTCGGGACGCTCAATTTTGTAACCGCCTATGGCGGACAAAATTGGCGACGGGTGTTACCCGCTACCCTTCTCCGAGCACCATTTCTGGTGCTTGGCTGTGTTCGGACTTTCCTCCGAGCACCACTTTCACAAAACAAAAAAGTGTAATAAAAAAATCATGAATATCGGTTATACAACTTTTACACAGTACTTTATTTAGTAAAAGTGGTGCTCGGCAACTATCCGGTACAAACCATTTTTATTATACGATAATTTTTGTATTTTGCAAACGGGCTAAAACGGATTAAAAAGAAAACTGATTTCCTATTTTTATGTTGTGTTCGGCCGTAAAATGCGCCGGCACTTCTAGCACATATTTGGCCAGAACCTGCGGAGTAAAAACTTGCGGGTATGTATCGGGAGAAACATTTTCGCGCACATAAATAACGCGCATCCCTTCGTCAAACCAAATTATATCAATCGGAAATTTCATATCTTTCATCCAAAAATTATGATACCCGGGCTCATCAAAAATAAAAAACATTCCTGTTCCTTTTTCTAAATACGGTCTATTGGATAATCCTTGGGCGCGAGAGATGGGTGTATCAGCAATAATCACAGAAATACTCGTTTTACCAATTTCAATTTTTTTATCTGGTTTCTGTTTGCCTATAAAAACAGCATTAAAAATAACTACTCCGACAAGTATTATTATAAAAAATATTAACGATACGATTTCCTTTTTCATAAATATATTCTATCTCCTAAAACATTTGCAAAGCAAATGTTCGGGCTAGCCCGGCGTATAGATCGCCATAGGATGACCATTTTGCTAATGCGAAATGGTTTAGCCGTAAAATCAAAAATCCCCCGCAATGCGGGGGATTTTTGTGAGTTACAGAAAACGAAAAATTAGAACCTTCGTCTCTGATCGCTTCCACCTCTGTCGCCTCGCGGCTCAAGCGGTCGGGCCTCATTCACCGTAATGGTGCGACCATCAAAGTCCTTGCCATTCCACATTTCAATTGCGGCCTCCGCTTCATTGTCGTTAGACATTTCCACGAAACCGAATCCTTTGGAACGACCGGTCATCTTATCCATAATAACTACCGCTGATTCTACAGCACCTGCCTGCGAGAACGCTGTCTTGAGCGAATCTGCGGTAGAGCTGTATGGCAAGCCACCAACATATAACTTCTTAGCCATATACTTTTTCTTCCCAGCACTAAGTTTGGCATCGTTGCCGTTGTGTTTAATTCCCTTTGCTTTAAAATACTGAAATTTATACGGAACACTCAGATTTCTCTAAATATTTATATTGCAACAAGACACAATGCCAAACTTAGTGCTGGGCAACTTAATTACTAACTCGTACTACTTCCTTCTTTGTCTTCGGCTAAAACAAAACGTTTTGCGCTTTGTTCGCCCGAATCCCACCACGTGGGATTTTAGGGCTAAAAAACGCGAGGACTACCAGGTAAAAGCACGATTTGGTCATGTTAGCAGATAACTTAAAAAAGTCAAATTTTTGTATTCGTCCACCACATATTGAGACTTTTATAATGCTTGAGAGCAACAAGGGCGACATTTGCGAGCCCAGTGCAAGGGTCGCCATTGTTGAGGAATGTAGCAGGGTATCTCAAATGCTTCTTTATCCGCGTCATCTCCGTATTTTTCCTAAAATGCAAAAAGTGTGGTCGGACATCGCATATTCGACCGATGTCCGTTTATTTATCCGGGGTTTAATTAATAAAGCTTATTTACTCCGACAATATCGCCGGTATTTAGATCACGCTTTTGGGTCTCGCCAAAGGTCGCATAGCCATACATCGTTTCCATAAAACAATTTGAGTTGTAGAGATCGCCCATACCTACCGAATGACCGAGTTCGTGCGTGGTAATATTTTCAAAATCCATTTTTCCCGCTTCACCAGACATTGACCAGCCATAGGTCGTGTCGTCATAAATCTGATCCCATTCAACCAGATGGCGGTTGAAGGTTGGACCGCCGAAAATTCCCCAAACAATAGTCACTGCGATAGTATTCGGATCGGAGATATCGGCAAAATAAGCTTCATTTTGATTGTCTGGCGCGCTGGTGTCGGCAACCAAAGTTGTATCAGTTGCTGTGCCATCACCCAAAATATTGAACGCAGCTGCATTTTCCCACTTGGCAATGCCTGCGGTCAGTGTGTTAAAAACAAAACTTGAATTAAGGCCTCGGGTATTAACAGGATTTACTACCCATGATTCAGGAACATCTTTCCATTTGGCGTCTTTTGCCAAAAATCCATAGCAGGAGATCGCGATTTTTTTAGCGGTACCCGATTTCGCGGCTCCGTCTTTGCGGTGAATAAAGGCATATCCTTCAACTTGTTTACCGCTTTTTTTATCAAAAGCCGTGCCTAAGTTGTAAAGATTGTCGGCAACTTGTACCGCGTTAACTGGTAACTGAAACTTTGCTTTTTGCCCCTTTGCAAGAGCTGTCTGTGGTTGGTATGCCAGCAAAACCGCATCCGTCCCGATTAAAACCGCCATGGCAACTAAAGTAACTAGAAGTTTTTTGTTCATAATTTAAATTTGTATAGTTTGGCTCGTTTAGATGTATGCAATCTCACTCAAACCAGCTAAACTATGATTTATTATTCAACTGTTTTTATAACTGGCAGTGAGAGAGAAATGAAAGTTTACTTTCATTTTGACCGTCTGCACTGTCGGCAGGATCGAACCGATTATATGTATTCGTATAATGTTGTTTAGAAACGGTAATCTGAAGATGTCGACTAATTATCCCCAAATGTCCTTGCCTAAACATTACCTTCTCCCCGCTTTAAGTGCAAGCGATATCTGCCAACCCCGCCTATCGCCCGGATAGTTTTTGTTAAATAAACTAATATGTGGCATGAATTGGCATGAATTTAAGTGTCTACATATTACATGCGATAGCATGGGATATGTAGACATGCTCGTTTTTTATTTCAGCTAGAGAGGAGCCGAGCACCACTTTTGAACACATAACAAAAGTGGTGCTCGGTACTCGCTCACACAACGTCCGAGCGAAAATGAAACATTGTACCCAGCTATATTTTTTGATTATTCTTTCCTACCCACCTTAGTTACGAGCGATAGTTTATTAAACCCACCTTTTACCGCGCGAGTGAATTCATCTTGCGAAGACGGGCTGATTTTGGAGTGATTTCCAAGTACTCATCTTCGGCCATCACTTCAAGCCCGCGCTCTATCGTAATAGTGTATGGCGGAATTAAAGTGATTGCTTCGTCGGAACCGGAAGCGCGCATATTGGTAAGTTGTTTCCCTTTCGTCGGATTCACGCTCATTTCTTCACCTTTTGAAGTATTGCCGACAACCATTCCTTCATACACTTCAGTTGTCGGTCCAATGTAAAGCACACCGCGTTCCTGTAAATTCCATAAAGCAAATGCGAGTGCCTTACCCGATACCATGGAAATCATGGAACCAACTTCGCGTTTTTTAATATCGCCGGCGTATGGCCGAAACGCGATAAAACGACTGGAAAGTATTCCTTCCCCCTTGGTGTCAATCACAAACTGACTGCGATAACCTAAAAGCCCGCGCGTCGGAATTTCAAAAATAATTCTAATCGAGCCGTGATGCTCTTTCATGTCTTTCATGATTGCGCGTCGCTTACCTAATTTTTCTATTACTGTTCCAGAAGAAACTTGAGGCACATCAATAATTAATTCCTCATACGGCTCTAATTTTTGCCCACCTTCTTCTTTAATGATTACTTGCGGTTGCGACACTTGAAGCTCGTAGCCTTCACGGCGCATGTTTTCCAAAAATATCGCTATGTGAAGCTCTCCGCGTCCGTATACTTTAAAATGGTCTGTTTCGCCAAAATCAACCTTGAGCCCGACATTCACTTCAAGCTCTCGCTCTAATCTTTCGCGAAGCTGGCGCGAGGTAACGAATTTTCCTTCCCGCCCTGCAAACGGCGAATCATTAACTAAAAATTCCAGTGATATGGTCGGCTCATCAATTGCAATCGCAGAAAGCGCTGGAGTGTCAACATTATCAACTATTGTCTCGCCAATATAGATATCGGAAAATCCGGCAATCATAACAATATCACCCGCTCCTGCTTCTATCACTTCTTTTTTATTAAGACCTTCAAATGTAAAGAGTTTGGTAATCTTACCAACTTGAACGACGCCTGAAATATTTTTGCGCCATAATTGCACGCCACTCATAACAGTACCGCTATAAACGCGTGCAATGGCCAGACGGCCTAAAAAATTATCGTACCCTAAATTAAAAACCTGAAGTTGAAGCGGGGCATTTGTATCTTTAGGCGCCTCCGGCACCGCTTCAAGTATTAAATCTAAAAGCGGAGTCAGGTCTTTAGAATCGTCTGTGGGGGTGAGTTTGGCAATACCTTCTCTGCCAATAGTGTAAATAGTTTTAAAATCAAGCTGTTCTTCTTTGGCTCCCAGCTCCAAAAAAAGTTCTAATACTTCTT
Source organism: uncultured Candidatus Saccharibacteria bacterium (assembly GCA_964364185.1). Taxonomy (GTDB): domain Bacteria; phylum Patescibacteriota; class Minisyncoccia; order Phycocordibacterales; family VMEP01; genus JAUYLU01. The sequence goes on along the minus strand of CAYIKU010000008.1, from coordinate 6,515 downwards.
CGTGCACTTCACGGGGTCGTGCCGCCGGTTTATCAATTTTATTAATTACTACAATCGGTTTAAGCCCCAGCTCTAAAGATTTTTTAAGAACGAAACGGGTCTGGGGCATAGGTCCTTCTTGGGCATCTACCACAAGTAAAACAGAGTCTATGGAACGGAGTACGCGCTCTACCTCCGAACCGAAATCGGCGTGCCCCGGAGTATCCACAATGTTGATTTTAGTGTCTTTGTAAAAAACCGAGGTATTTTTGGCGTAAATAGTGATACCGCGCTCAAGTTCAAGGGCGTTTGAATCCATAGAAACTCCCTCCTCTCCCATTCCGGTTTGGCGCATTAAAGCATCGGTCAGAGTAGTCTTACCGTGGTCGACATGAGCAATAATGGCTATATTTCTTATGTTCATATTAAATTAAACAAAAATAGCTGCGCTGGCAGCAATGTGAATAATATAACAGATTATTGCGGCTATTTCAATAGTTTATAATAATCTAAAATCTTTTAATCACCTTGTTGCGCCAATCTCTTTAAGAAAAGCTTTGTTGTTAGGATTTCGCCCTAAGAATTTTTTAACTAATTCAATTTCTTCAACACTGGAGCCCTTTTCTAAAATCCATATCCTGTAATCTCTACCTGTTTTAGAATTAAGCAATCCTTCTTTTTTAAAACGAGTGAACATATCGGAAGCATAAACGAGCGACCACATATAAGAATAATATCCAGCGTCATATCCGATTAAATGTCCGAATCCGGCCGGAAAAATACTTTCTTTGGGCTGACGAATACTTGTGTAGTTGTAAATAATATCTTGCCCTATTCGCTCAATGGGACGAGTCGGCAATTTGGTATGAATGAATAAATCAAAATATGATTGGGCAAGCTGGCGTGTGTTTGAATAACACACGAGATGATTTTTTATTTTTAATAAATTTTTTAAATCTGACATCGGTAATGGTTTTTTTGTTTTATAGTGCCCCGACATAAGACCAATCATTTTTTCATTCCAAGTCCAATTTTCAAGCATTTGCGACGGGGCTTCCACAAAATCGCATACTGCGTGATATCCGGATTGTGACGCATATTTTGACTTAGTTAAAACGCTGTGCATGATGTGCCCAAATTCATGAAAGAATGTTTCCACTTCGCGGTGGTCAAGGAGAGATGGGACATCCGGTCTTGGTTTCGGAAAATTAGCAATCATTACCGCTAAGGGCGCTATATATTTATCCCCATGAAATGTTTCCGTCCTGCCGGACACAATTTGCTGTGCACAGGCGTGCCCGTATTTATTTTTTCTTGGGTATAAATCCAACATAAAATAAGAAATGATTTTACCATTATCTTTCACTCTATAAACCGGCACATCTTTATGCCAAGTAGGATAATTGTTTAATTTTTCGAACTTAATTCCAAATAATTTTTGATAAATCTCAAATGTTCCTTTGATAACTTTTTTAAATGGAAAATATTCTCGAATTTTTTCGGTATTTATATTATATTTTTTCTCTTTTAATTTCTCGCTGTAGTAAGAAAGATCGTAATATAAAAGATTTGATTTTTTATCTCCTGTAATTTCCCTTTTCAAAGATGTAAGTTCTAAAATGTCATGCTTTGTTCCTTTTTTTAATTTACTAGCAAGTCTTGTGACAAAGCGCGTAGCATTCGTGCCACTCTTTACCATCCTCATTTCTGTCACATAATCAGCATGATTTTTATATCCTAAAAGTTTAGCTTTCTCGTAGCGCAATTTAAGAATTTCCCTTAAAATTTTCATATTTTCCCTACCGCCTTTTTGTAAATTTTTATCTGCCAGCTCTTTGCGTTTTTCGTTATTGTCGGCATGTGTCATAAAGGGACCAATATCTGGATATTCAAGAGTAACTTTGTATTTACCGGTTTTTTTATCTTTAATGAGACTATTAATATATCGCTCGGGTAAACCATTTAATTCGTTTCTCGTCACCAAAATAAAATCATAATATTCATTTATGTTATTATTAAAATCATTGGATAACTTTGAAAGGCGTTTGAAAATTTCTTTCAATCTTTTTTGCTTTTTCTCTGACAAATCAAAACCCATACGGCGATATTCTTTTATTGTGTCGATCAAAAGCTTCTTTTCTTCCTCCGAAAGTTTTTCTTTTTTATAATTGGGTCCTGCTCTATATTCTAGAACTGCATTATAAAGCCCTTTATCATGTTCAATATCAACCATTTTTTGACCAAGTTTTTTAATAGTATTTTTAGTTGTATTGCGAACAGATTCTATAGGCGAGACCATGGAAAGCGTCTCAATAGCCATAATTTGGGAACCAAAAAGATAGTCTGACGATTCCAGGGCGTAAATCGTATTTTCAAAAGTCCTGTCTTCTTTTTTTATCTTTTTTATTTCCGCGTAAACTTTTTTCTTATAAGCTAAAATTTTAGGCGTAAAACTTTTTATTGTTTTAGCATCCCATTTCGTCCATAAAAAATCTTTTTTTGTGTAAGTTTTTACTTCCATCTTTTGCGTTAAATTTCAAACTACGATTCTTTTTATCAGCGGATTAAGGCGGGTAACAATTTCGTAATTGGTAGTATTACTTAAATACGCCATATCGTCAACGGAAAATTCTAATTTTCCGCTCTTCCCGATTAGAACCGCTTCGTTTCCGACCTTTACATTTTTAACATCAGTAACATCAACGCTGACTATGTCCATTGAAACTCGGCCAAGAACCTTTGTTTCTTTGCCGTTAATTAATACTCTGCCGATACTTGAAAGCGACCTGGGAAATCCGTGCCAGTAACCGATCGGTAGAACCGCAACTTTTGAGGAACGATTGAGCGTTTCCGTCAAATCATAGCCAATCTTGCTTCCTTTCGGTAAATTTTTAATCTGACCAACAACTGTTTTCCACGATAAAATCGGCTCAAGTTTTATTTTTCTATTAAATGCCTTTTTGATTTCTTTCGATGGCCAAAGCCCGTAAAGTCCAATTCCGATTCTTACCAAATCAAAATGGCTTTGGGGAAAAATAATCGTACCGGATGTCGCCGCCGCGTGTTTTATGGGTACCTTAAACCCTGCTGATTTCAGAAGATTAACGGCTTTTTTAAATTCTTCAATCTGATGATATGTCGCGGAGGGGAACGCTGGATTTTTAGTCGAAGAAAAATGAGTATAAACGCCCTCAAGTATTACCGGAAAGTTTTTTGATTTCAGGACTTTTATCACAGCGGGAATTTCTGAAACAAAAAATCCCTGACGGTGCATACCCGTATCAATCTTCAGATGAATTTTTAATTTACCGCTGGTTTTTTTAGCGGTTTTTAAATTTTTAAGCGCCTGGAAATCGGCAATGGTCAAAGAAATATTGTTTTTTATCGCATCTTCTATTTTGTTCGGCAGGGTATAACCCAAAACTAAAATCGGTTTTTTAAAACCATTTTCTCTTAATCTTTCGGCTTCAATAATAGAATCAACGCCAAACCAATCAACTCCCAAATTTTCCGCTTCTCTGGAAAAATCAATCAAACTGTGCCCGTAGGCGTTTGATTTAGCAACGGCCATTAAAAGGCATTTTGACGGAATCAGACGCCTGAATACGCTGTAATTATTTTTCAAAGCCCGTTTACTGATTTCAATCCATGTTCTTACATTTTGTTTTTCTATTTCTTTGCTTTTCATTGTTTTGAAGTTTATTCCAACGAGCGAAGAAAATCCGGTAAAACACAACCGCTTTCTTGTGATAATTTTTCAAGTCCTTGTTCGCCTTCAAGCTTTTTACCGTCCGAAAACATCCATGTCGGATAGCCGTTTATGCCGGCCGCCAAACATTTTTGAGGTAGAGCAGGGCATTCAACATACTTCACAAAACGAAATGAGCTTCCGAACGTTTTCTTTTCGTTTTGGCAATGTGAGCACCAATCCGCGCCGTACATGGTTATATTTTTCTCCGCTAGGCATTGCGCGAACGTGTTTAGTTCCTCGCCGCCGATTTGTTGCCCAAGAGGATACCGCGAATAAGCAAATATAGCCGCCACGATGCCAATACTGGCACCGAGAATAATAAGATATTTATTTTTCATCACAGCAATCAACCATTTTATTGACAATATCCTCCAGCGACCACGGCTTTTCTGCTTTGCTGTCATGCGGGTCGCCCGCCGTTACTTTTTTTAATCCGGATACATCAACGAGCTTTAGGCGCAACGCCCAAAACAAGGCGTATATTTTATATGCCTTGTCGAACATTTCCTGCGATTCCTCTCGCTTGCCGTCAGAGTGAAGTTTTGTGCCGACTTCAATGAGGCGCATGGTCGTTGCCAATAAATGTTTGCCGATACACCATGTCTCTCCTTCGTTTTTGTCCATCATCTTGGCAAGCAGTTCTTTTCTTATTTCCCGCACTTCGCCCAAGAGATCGAAATATTCCGGCTTTTTCGTTTTTACGCCCGTAAAGAAAAAATGCTCTTCAAGACTGATGAGATTCATGACAGCCAGAGTCAAATCCTCTTCGGTAGAAAGGTCAACATTTCCGGATTTTTTCATTTTCTCCACTTTTTCGAGAAAGATATCAAATTGTTGTTTGGTAATCATGGTAGTTGTTTATTAGAGGCCAAATACGAGTATACCAAGAATAATCATGGCAATACCGCCCCATACGCGCATATGTTTGGTTTCGGTTTTTTTCCACGCTTTTACTTTTTCAAGAAGCGCGTTGTCGCTGGCAATAAGCAGGATGACCACCAGGGGCAGAATGAAAATCAGATTATAGAACAGGAGATATCCAACCCCGGTTAAATATGTCCCTTGGTCATGAAGCAATCCGAGCACCATGAGATACGGTCCTCCGGTGCATGGAAATTCGCACAATCCCACCAATACGCCTAAAAGAAACGCTGTCGGGAGAGAAGCTTTATTCATGAGCTCTGCTATCTTGCGGTGCGCCACTTGAGGAATGCGGAATTTAATGGGGAATGACGGGAAAAATTCGTTGATGAGATTAATACCTCCGAGAATAATCAGAAGTCCAGCTCCCACTTTTGCCATGAAATGCGGAGTGTTGAAAAAATGAAGAGCTTGAAGAATCCCCAATCCTATAAGAAGGTAGACAGTAAAGAGACCGAGAATGTAGACACTGCCGATTTTGAGAACGCCGGAACGCATTTTCCCGATAGAAAAGAGAAACGCAATCGTCAGAAGCAGAATTCCGAACGCGCACGGATTAATGCTGTCAATCAATGCGGCAATACCTACAAGAGGCAAGAGCCATTTCCCCTGGTCGCTTAAATTCCAAAGTACGGTCGTGCCTATATTGCCGGTTTTGAGAAGAATTACTGCTCCGAACAGTATGACACCGATTGCAATGAGAATTGCCAGTTTTTTGTTCACCCCATTAGATATTTTTTGTTTTTTTTCTATTTCGTTCATAGTAATAGTTTTGTCCCTATAGATAGTTTAAAAGATTTGCTAGTAAGATATCTAACGGGGCGAGTAAGATTTTACGGAGTTACGACGGCGACAAACTGAAGCAGGATCGGCTGACCGGCATTACTTTCTATTGTTATAGCTCTCTGAATTCGACCGACTCCCGCGGGGCCGTGCGCCGCCGGGTCAAAAACAATTTCAACAATTGCTTCCTCATTTGAATTAACCGTTTGGTCTACTCTGGGTACGGCATTATGCCCGGGCATTCCATAAGGCCCGAATTGTTTATTCCCAATCGCAAGCAATGCTGTTGTACACATGCAAGAAGTGTATATTTTATTTATGGTAACCGCTCCACTACTGGTATTTTTAATTTTGAACTGATATTTTACTTTTCCGGCCGACATTGAAATTGTGCCGAAATCATAGCTGTTTGTTCCCTCCACGATAATCGTTCCGTTGCTTTCCGTGGACAAAGCCGTGGTGTTATTTTGCGAGTTGTTTGGCTGTGCCACCCAGACCAGTCCGCCTAAGACGAGCACTGCGATGGCGATACCTATAATGTTTTTGTTCATGTTGTTAGTTTATTAGTGAAGATTAAAAAATAAAAAAATTCCCGTGTGATTAGGAATGCGTGCATGCGCGATATAAAACCAATTCAACTCCGCCCCATGGCGGATGTTTTTATATCGGCACCTTAAAGAATAGCTGGGCTATTTTCGTGAAGAGCCAGCCAGCGAGTAAGTTCTCGTTGATATGAAAAATGGTGCGGTTCTAAAAATTGAGAATAATAGTAGTTTTTTGCGAGTGTTGGCGGAACCAGATGAATTTTGGCGATAATTCCAAGGACAATAGACAATGCTGAAATAATAAGCAGAAGTAAAATGTTTGTAAGATTTCCTTCAAAAATTAGCGCTGAAAAACTTCGGAAAACATCCAGATGAAACGCTACAAAAGGAACCGTGTCATTTTCTTTCGGGCAATCAATTCCCTGAACAGTTGAGGCAATACAACCATTGTGTCCAATATTGGAGTTGTGCCCCATGGCAAATACGCCGAAAACGCCTATCCCGATAAAACTGAAAACTAAAAGAATTGCGAGGGC
>CAYIKU010000007.1:0-21163 GCA_964364185.1 uncultured Candidatus Saccharibacteria bacterium | reverse complement strand
TACAAAATTACTTAAAATTTAATCGCTTTTTAGGAACAATTAGATTTTAGTTTTTGCGTCTGTGGATAACTTCACAGGTATCCCTTGACAACATATGTAATATGCCATAGTGTTAATCGGCATCCCTTATGTTAACATATAGGTAGACATCACTAACTAGGGTAATAAATTACTTGACTTTTTAAGGGAGAAGTGCTATAGTTGAAAATATAGATTTTATGCAATCCGTGGTTGCACCTATGTTATCTAAGTATATAATATAGGTGTGTCTGCGGGTCGTCAGACCTATCTAGCGCATACATACGCTGGAGACAGGCACATTAAAGAACGTCGCTTATCGCGGCGTTTTTTAATACTTCATCATCATTAGAATGCTTTAATCCTTTTCCAGTAGATAGTTCTATTAATTTTATATCTCTATATTGTTTCGTAAACCACGCTGGAGCGACAGTTAAAAATTTTATAGCCCCATTACCCTCCTGACTTACTACAACTTTTACACGAAATTTTCTTACTATCGCAACAAATCCCCAACAACGAATTACGACATTCATAGGAGTCCATAACCCCCTACGATTAACTTTTTTATAGACTATTTCTTCATCATATTCTTGAAATGTTGTTGAAACGTCAAGGATATGTTTTGCTTTTTCAAGCATATCAAAACGAAGAATTTGGGCACGTTTATCTCTCATTTTCCCTGGAGAAGAATAAACTAAATGATTAAATCCCTCTGAGGTGAATAATACACTTTGTGCTAATGCAGGACATTCTGTGGACACAAAAGTTCCATATAGAGCCGAGGCTTCAGCCCTAATTTTATCGTAATCCCCAACACGCTCTTGTATCGTTTTTCTATCTGCCATATTGGGCAATTCTACACCCAATATGGGCTTATTTCAATTTACTTATGTTGTCATGGGATATATGTGGATAACTTTCTTGAACTAAATAATTAGAAGAGGGATAATGTGGTGGGTTCGAAAGTATGAAGGCCGTACCGTAAGGGAAAGCTTCCAGTGTTGCAAAATGTTGGTATGACTTTCGTGCCCACATCAAAAAATCCGCCTCGGCGGGTTTTTTGATTTAATCAGGAGCAAAAACGTTTTGGTATAATTGATATTAAGTATGAAAGAAAAAGTAACCGTTATGATAATGACAATGCTGGTGGTAATTTTATGGTTTGTGGGGTTTTTTATTTTTACTCATAAAAAAATCTCTAACATAAACATACAGCCGGTTGCTTGCACAATGGAGGCAAAGATGTGCCCTGACGGTAGTTACGTCGGTCGCACAGGTCCGAATTGTGAATTTGCAAAGTGCCCGGATAAGTAAGTTAACCCGAGTTCAATAAGCAATTGACAAACCAATGTTTATCGTGTAGCATAGCAGTATAACTTGATCTCATTGGTCCATGTTCGATTCTTATCCCTCGGGGGTATTCGGGACACTAAATTTTTATAGTCGTTTCACTTCTTAAAAATTTGCGACTGGCGAGACATACTAGTCGCCTTTTTACTCATAAATGACTAGAAGTTGTACGGGCTAAAAACCTGTTATTATTTGTGTGTATACAAAAAATTTAAGTAAAGAAAAAAGCAAATTTTCCCGTCCTTCTTTTAGAGGCGGTTCTTCTCGTTTTGGCGGTAATGGCAGTCGCGGAGGTAGGGGTAATTTTGGCGGACGGCAACGGGTACAACCAAAACGACCACAGCACGGTGAATATATCGATTTTTCACGATTCATAAATAAAGCCATAGTGTCTAACGACAAAACCGAACATTTTGTTCCCGAACATAATTTTGAAGATTTTGAAATTGAAAAAGAACTGAAAGAGGCGATTATATCTAAAGGATATAAACTGCCGACGCCGATTCAAGACCAATCTATTCCCCATATTTTGAAGGGGGGCGACATTGTGGGTATTGCCAACACCGGCACGGGTAAAACCGCGGCATTTCTAATTCCGCTTATCAATAAAGTTCGCCTTACCCCAAAAGAGCAAGTGATTATTCTGGTGCCAACGCGAGAACTTGCTATTCAAATAAACCAAGAATTAAAAGAATTTGTTCGCGGAATTAAGACCGGAATGAAAATCTTTTCCGTAGTTTGCGTTGGAGGAGCAAGTATCGGTAGGCAGATTTCCGAACTCCGTTATAAAAATAGCTTCATCATAGGGACGCCCGGGCGGGTAAAAGATTTAATAGAGCGTGGAATGATACGGCTTCCTGAATTTAGCACGATAGTACTGGACGAAGCGGATAGAATGCTCGATATGGGTTTCATTAATGATATTCGGTTCGTTATAAGCAGAATGCCAAAGGTGCGACACACACTTTTCTTTTCGGCCACACTTTCACCCACGATTGAAAAATTAATTCACGAGTTCCTAAAGATACCCATGCGAGTATCGGTGAAGACAAGAGATACGGCAAAAAATGTGGAGCAGGATATTATTAAGATAAAACCCGGAATTGAAAAGATTGAAATACTTCATGATCTTTTGATTAAGAAAGAATTTAACAAAGTGCTTATTTTCGGACGCACTAAGCACGGAGTGGAGAAACTTTCCAATACGCTTATTGAAAGGGGATTCAAGGCAGAGTCCATTCATGGCGACAAAAATCATGCATGGCGCCAGCGCTCACTCGCTTCGTTTAAGGAAAACAAAGTGCAGGTGCTTGTGGCGACGGATGTAGTGGCGCGCGGACTCGATATTCCCGATGTGAGCCATGTTATTAATTACGATATTCCGGCAACATATGACGATTATGTGCACCGCATTGGGAGAACCGGCCGAGTGGACAAAAAAGGTATTGCCTTGACATTCGTTAGTTAATATGATAAAAATGAGATTCATCGTTGATAATATTATGAAATCAAATATCAAAAACAAACCAAGCATAAAACCAATTTCAACTAGAACTTTTCAAAAAGAGGGCAAATGGATTGAAAAATTGACCGTAACGGAAGTCATTCTTTGTGTTTGCGGAAATAAATATATTAAAACTCGCGACAGGCAGACAGCCTGCCTCCGTTGCACTTACGATTCCAGGGTTCTAAAAAGGGGCTAAAAATAAAAGTAAAAATTTCTAATCCATACCAAGATGCCCTTGGTGTAGGCTGATTGACAAATAAGCTCATGCTTGACGACGACTGGAACGACAACAATCCCGCGCTCCGCTTCTGCAAGTAGCACTCTGGGATTTGGGGCACTGTGGTCTCTTTGACACTTTGCCTTTAGAGCCCCGCATATTTCATACATACGGGGCTTTTAATTTTTAATTTAAGTGTCTACATATCCCATGCTATCGCGTGGGATATGTAGACATGATTATTACTCTGCGGTCATAACCAGCAGGGGTTTATATTCATTAAAAATTGCCGTATGTTAAAATGAATCCGTGAAATACAAATTAATATTTATATTCGCTTTTGCAATTTTATTTTTTCCGGTTGAAACAGACGCGGCGATTCCAAAACTTTCGCAAGCGCCTAAGCTTGAAATATCTGGCTGGATTCCTTATTGGCGGAAAGCCACCGGAACGGCTGACGCATTACTTCACATAGACGCTTTTACGGAAATAAACCCATTTGGTTATACGGTGAAAAATGACGGTACTCTGGCTGATACGGCAAAAATGGACGAAGAACCGTGGACAACGCTTATTGCCGAAGCGAAAAAACGAAAAATTCGCGTTATTCCTACGGTCATGTGGAGTAATACTGAAGCAATTCATCGCGTGCTTTCTAATCAAAAGAAACGCATAGCGCTTGAAGACGAAATTACCGCTTTAGTAAAAGAAAAAGGGTTTGACGGTATTGATATTGATTTTGAGGGAAAAAAGGCGGAGACGAAAAATTATTTTTCAACTTTTTTAAAAGGGCTTTATCAGCGTATGGGAAAAAAGTGGGTTATGTGCACAATAGAAGCGCGCACGCCCCTTAATTCGCGCTACGATACCATTCCGGAAGATATAAAGTACGCGAACGATTTCACGGCAATAAATAAATATTGCGACCGTGTGCGCATTATGACCTATGACCAAGGTACTATTGATGTGAAATTAAATCGCGCTCGCATGGCGCCCTACATACCGGTTGCCGACCCGGCATGGGTGGAGAAAGTTATAACGCTTACAATGCAGACGATTCCGAAAAAGAAGCTTTCAATAGGCATTGCCACTTACGGTTATGAATATAGAGTGACAAAACTTTCCGAATATGGATACAGATATGACATGCAATGGGCGCTCAATCCGCGTTATGCGATAGATCTCGCATTATCACTAGGTATTACTCCTGCTCGTAACGGTTCTAATGAAATAGGGTTTATGTATAAACCTGCGGTTATTGCGTCGTCTGTGACCGGTCAAGAAACGGGAAGCAATAATGTTGTTCCAACTTCAACAACCGCTGAAAATCAACCATCCAAAGAAATTAGCAGTTCCGTGAACATTGTGTGGTGGAGCGACGCTAAAGCGATTAAAGATAAAGTTGATCTTGCCAAAAAATTAGGGGTGCGTGGTATTTCTATTTTTAAAATTGACGGGGGAGAAGATCCTCTAATGTGGGATGTGATAAAATAGAAAAATAATTTTTGCTATGTCATTACCTGAAATAGTTTTGCCTTTGCACATTTTTTTTCTGGCAATTTCTGTTGTGGGGATTTTTTTTGCGGATAGCTATGGGCTCGCGTGGTTTAAAGGAAAAATACCAATACTTGATATGGTAAAAATTAAGAAATACCACGATTTTGTGTTTGCCGGTCTAGGAGCTCTTATTCTTACGGGCTTCATCCTTTTTTGGCCCATGAGGGAATTTTTGTTAAACAACACATTATTTTATATAAAAATGTTTTTCATTCTCGCGCTGGTTGTAAACGGATTTTTTATAGGAAAACTAATGGTTGTAGCCACTACTCGCACATACGAAAGTCTTACTAATGAAGAAAAATTTCCTCTTTTTGTAAGCGGCGCCGTCTCAACAATCGGATGGATTAGCGCAACGGTTATTGCCATTGTTTTGTTTGATTAATTTCTTGAAACTATTCGTAGATTATTTTTGTTATAGACTGCATGAAAATCGGATTTATCGGGCAGGGTTGGATTGGGAAAAATTATGCAGACGACTTTGAAGCCCGCGGATATAATATAGTCCGTTACGCCCTAGAAGAAAAATATTCATCCAACAAAGAAAAAATTGCTGAATGCGAAATTGTTTTTATTGCTGTTCCGACACCGACTACCAAAAAAGGATTTGATGATTCTATCGCCAGATCCGTGATAAAATTTGTTGGAAAGGGTAATATTGCAGTTATTAAATCAACAATTATTCCCGGAACAACAGAATCAATTCAAAAGGAAAACCCCAGCATTTTTGTTTTTCACAGTCCAGAGTTTTTGGTTGAAAATACAGCTGCTTATAATGCTTCTCACCCCGATCGTAATATTGTAAGTATTCCCGTAGAAAACGATATTTATAGAACAAAAGCGCAAATAGTATTAGATGTTTTACCGGACGCTCCTTATTCGCGAATAATGCGCGCTCGGGATGCCGAATTCGTAAAATACGCGGGAAATTGTTTTCTTTTAACCAAAGTTATTTTTATGAACATGCTCTATGATTTAGTAAAATCAACAGGAGGAGATTGGAAAAGCATACGCGACGCGTTTGTGCATGACCCGAGAATCGGTCCTAGTCATACCGAGCCGACGCACAAAAACGGCCGTGGTGCGGGTGGGCATTGTTTTATTAAAGATTTTGAAGCGTTTAGGTCCATGTATGGTGAAAAAGTAAAAGATAAATTCGGCAAAGAAATACTAGCTTCAATGAAAGATAAAAATATAGAATTGCTTGTAAATTCCGGGAAAGATATAGATTTACTAGAAGGAATATATGGCGATATATCAAACTACAAACATTCGCGTTAGAATATATTAAACATGTCTTATATAGGAAATATTACAAAAGAAACAGTTCAAAATAATTATTTCAGAAAAGTTATTTTTACTGGCGCAAAAAGTCAGCTTGTGGTTATGGAGATTCCTGTTGGAGGGGAGATAGGAGAAGAAATGCACGAAAACGTGGAACAAACTTTGTTTTTTATAAAAGGGAAATGCAAAGCAGTTTTGGACGGAGAGGATAAATCCATCGCCGAAGGCGATGTGGTAGTGGTAACACCTGGAACCAAGCATAATTTTATAAACACTGGCAGTGAACCACTTAAAATATATACGGTATATGCCCCAGCAAACCATATTGATGGCAAAATACACAAAACAAAGAAAGACGCGGATAGCGATATTGCCGATGAAAATTTTGGGCACTCGCGCTAAATAATTACGGGGTTCTAATGACCACCAATTTCCATTATGTTATGCTTTTTGCATCATCATGAAAAGATTACTTTTTAGTATTTTTATTATCTTTCTTTTCTCATATACCCCCATGAGTGCCGCTACTTTAGGCGGAGATGTTCGCATTACCCCAGAAGGAAAAGTTTCTATTAAAAAAGCCAAAGTTTTCCAAGTATCCGGAGGAAATTTCTATACCCGTGTTTATTGGGACAATGTATTTCTTCGGGTTACGGTGGTTACCAACGAAAAAACAAAAATCACGAAAAATTACGGCGAGGGGGCTGTGGTAGGAGATATAAAAGAAGGCCACTTTCTTGATATTGAAGGGATGTTTCCTAATTCCTCGGACTCATTTATTATTACCGCTGTTTCAATCAAAGATACCTCTCTTGAGAAAGAAAAACTTACCACCAGTGGCACAGTACTGTCGGTAAAAGGGGAAACGGATGAATTTACCATGAAAACCGCCAAAGGAAACATTATTACTGTGACTACCGAGGGCGCAAACATAAAACGTGGAATAATTTCCATCAATACGGGAGAACTAAAGGTCGGCGAAAAAGTGACTAATGCCGAGGGGATTTATGATTATGCCAATGATATCCTCGCCTCCTCAAATGTGCAGATTTATCAGGACAAAAGCGTTTTTGCCCCGCATAATTTCAAGGGAAAAATTAAAAGTATTTCCGGAACAGTATTCCCGGTAACTATCGTTGTAGGGCTTACCAAAAAAGATTACATCGTAATTATTTCCGACAAAACAAAACTAATAAACACTAAGGGCGGTTCCATTATCCTCTCCAGATTTTTGATTGGAGATACGGTTCGTTTTTATGGCGCGGTGCGCGAAGACGATTTGTCTGTTGTAGATAATGTAGAAATCCTTCGCAATCTTAGTCTTTAGTTAAAAAATATAAAAACCCCGTTTTGCCTGCTGGCGGAACGGGGTTTTTACTGTATTACTGAATTCCTAACCCTAGAGACAAACAGACGCAGAGCCGGCTGTAGAACTCGCGGCTTTACCCGTTGAATCTACACACCACGACACACCAGTTGCTCTTAGTGGTACGGAAACCGCCCAAGCAGTTGAGGTGTTATAGCATGTTGCGACTGCCGCGGCTCCAGATGCTGTTTTCGCGGCGTTTATTTGGCTGGTAATATTTGTATCAGCAAAGACGCTTCCTGCAACAGAGCAGCTATTATCACTAACTGCACCATAACTTTGACCATTGTTATCAAAGTACATAGCGGCTTGCGAACGAATACCACTTAAATTCGCTTTTATTGCCGCATCATTTCCTTTATCGCGCGCCTGATTTACAGAAGACACTACGATTGAAGAAAGAATGCCGATGATTGCGATAACGACCAATAATTCTATTAACGTAAACCCTTTATTTTTATTCATAAACAATTTTAACTGCTGATAATTAACTGCTAATAATTGTCATGATTATACAGCATAACCTAAATTTATGCATCCACAGGCCTCTTTACTGTGGCGTAATTTGGTATACTTTACTAGTAACAAAGAACAAAAATTTATACATGTTGAAAAAGACACCATTTATAGCCATATTTATAGCCATATTCTCTCTTTTTTTAGGCATTATGCCAGTTTTTGCCCAAGAGAAAGTAGAAAATGCCGGTTTTGTGCCCGGCAATATTTGGTACTCAAAAGATCCGTTTTTTGCCGGAGATATCGTGTTTATACACACCATTGTATTTAACAGCAGTATGGATGTTTTTTCCGGAACGGTTGAATTTTATGACTCCGATAGATTATTGGGAGAAGTTCCATTTAGCGTGGGGGCAAACGGGGGATTTAAAGATATTTCTATTGAATGGAAAGTGGTTGAGGGGTATCACAAAATTTTTGCGTTAATTAAAACTCCCAAAATGATTCGTCTGGGAACGAGTGCTTCCATAACTCTTGGTAATGAAAAAAGCGATGAAAGCGAAAAATTTGTGCGTTCACTTGAAAAACCGGAAAGCGCCACAACTACCGTCAAAAACTTTTTTGATGAAAAAGAAAAATTTGCCAAGGAATATGCGGAGAAAAACCTACCCGCGCCAATTTATAAGTCCGTTGATACAGTAAGTACGACACTGGAGGGCGCGCGAAGCACTGTTAAAGACTGGGCCGACCAAAAAGGGACAGAACTTAACGAAAAAATTTTAAATATAAAAAAAGAAGAATCCAAATACAAAGCATTAAATAAAAAAGAAGAAAAAAGCGCTCTGCAAATAACCCAAAAACCATTGGCGTATGTGTACGCTTTCCTAGTGAATGCCATAGCGTATATATTCGGTAGCAAATTATTTTTTTACGGAGGGCTCATGGCTTTATTATTTTTTATAATCCGTTTCGTAAAAAGAACATTTTTCTTTTAAAATTAAAGAGCGAATAACATGAGCGACTATAATTTTAAAACCCAGCCCTAATTTTGCCACCGATATATACGCGCAGTGCGCCTGCCGAATAGGCAGATACCTTAACGGGCGAAGCGCTGCGCCCCGAAAGGGATGTGGCTATCTGTCACTCGCGATTAGTGGAATATATCAGATGCAAAATTAGAGCTGGGTGGTGATTTTTATAATCATTATTTTTCTTAAAAATAAATTATGAAATTTGAAATTAAGAAAAAATTAGACGGCAGGCTTGCGCGAGCGGGGGTGATAACGACCCCACATGGCAATATAGAAACCCCCGCTTTTGTGGTAGTTGGGACAAAAGCAACAGTGAAGGCGCTAACGCCGGAACAAGCGAAAGATTTAGGCGCAGAAGCGGTGCTGGCGAACACTTATCATTTGTATTTAGAACCAGGTTCGGAATTAGTGAAAAAGTCTGGAGGTTTGGGAAAATTCATGAATTGGCAAGGGCCGACATTTACCGATTCGGGCGGTTTTCAAGTTTTTTCTCTTGGCGCGGCGTTAGGTAAAAGTGTTGGGAAAATAGCAACAGGAAAAGATATCGCTAATTACAAAGACGGCGAAGAAGTTGACGACGAAACTAAAAAACCGAAATTAGTAAAAATTGATGAAAATGGCGTAACATTCAGGTCGTTTCGCGATGGGTCGGAACACCGTTTTACCCCCGAGCGTTCAATGGAAATTCAGAATGATCTCGGCGCGGATATAATTTTTGCTTTTGACGAATGTACATCGCCCTTGGTACCGCTAAAATATCAAAGGGAGGCGATGGAAAGAACCCATCGTTGGGCCATTCGTTCGCTTGACCATCACAATAAACTACAAGCGGAGATTTCCAATAAATCCGGAGATGAACATAACTCCCAAGCGCTATTCGGGATAATTCAGGGTGGTCGGTTTGAAGATTTAAGAAAAGAAAGCGCGAAGTTTATAGGCGCAATGGATTTTGATGGTTTCGGAATTGGCGGTTCTTTTACCAAAGAAGACATGGGAACAGCAGTGCGTTGGGTCAACGAGATTTTGCCGGAAAACAAACCTCGGCACTTACTCGGTATTGGGGAACCCATAGATTTATTTCTTGGAATAGAAAATGGCTGTGATATTTTTGATTGCGTTGCGCCGACTCGTCTAGGGAGAGGCGGGACTTTATATACGAAGAATGGAAAAATGATTGTTTTAAACTCCCAATACAGAAACGATACCCTGCCGATTGGGGAAGATTGCGAATGTTACACCTGTAAAAATTTCAGCCGCGCGTATTTAGGACATCTTTTTAGGGCAAATGAAATGTTGGCGGGGACACTCGCATCAATTCATAATTTGTATTTTATGGTTAATTTGGTTAAAAAAATCCGCCAATCAATTTTGGACGGCGATTTTTATGAATTTAAAGAAAAATTTCTATTTAGGTATTATTCAAAATAAAATTTGACGAAATTAATTATAACTGTTATTGTTTTTATAGGTTCGTTTTAAATTTTAGTTAAACTTAACCAACGGGGGTGATATATGAAGACCAGGACTAGAATAGTTCATATCAAATGTCATTTACCCGAAGGTTCACGCATAATACGGGTTGTGGCTAATAATAATCAGATTAAAGATTTACTCAAAGAAGATTCGTCTCTTTGGCCTATTCTTGATTTGAGGTTGAAAGAAAAACTCGGACGTGGTGGCGAATTTACAATCTTGTTCGGAAAAATCATTTTCGGCTTACCAAACGAGAAAGTTTTTACAGAACAAATTTTAGAAGTTGATCTTTCTGATGTTTCCGAAATACCAGATGTTTCGTTTGAAGTTCTGCCTAGCGCGAACGATTACTGAAGCTCTTATGTTATGCGTTACACAAGAGCTTCTTTTATTTTATATATGAATAAATTTAAATTAAGAACAGGTTTCAATCCCGCAGGTGACCAACCCAAGGCCATTGCCTCGCTCGTGGGCGGGCTCAAAAAGGGAATGAAGAAACAGACCCTTTTGGGGGTGACTGGTTCCGGTAAAACTTTCACCATCGCCAATGTCATTGAAGCTGTACAGAAACCGACACTTGTCATTGCCCACAATAAAACGCTCGCCGCCCAGCTCGCCCAAGAATATCGGGAGTTTTTCCCAGATAATGCTGTTCATTATTTCGTTTCCTATTACGATTTTTATCAGCCGGAAGCGTATATGCCTATAACTGATACTTATATTGAGAAAGACGCGCAGATAAATGAAGAAATTGACCGCCTTCGCCACGCTTCAACCCAGGCGCTCCTCACGCGCCGAGATGTCATTATTGTTGCGTCAGTATCGTGCATTTATGGGTTGGGGTCCCCGGAAGAGTATAAAAAAGAAAATATGAAAATTTCTGTCGGAGATAGATTTTCCAAAATAGATTTCATGCGCCACTTAGTGGCAATTCATTTTAACCGCACGACTGCCGACATAACACCGGGAACATTTCGTTCAATAGGCGATCGCGTAGAAATTATGCCGATTTCCGAAAAATTTATTTGGAATGTGGAATTTAAGGGCGACGAAATAAATTCAATTATCAAAGTTGATTCGGTGTCGCAGAGAATTATCAGTAAAGATGTGAAAAATTTTTTTCTTTTTCCGGCAAAGCATTTTATTACGGAAAAGGGCGCGCGCACGAGAGCTATTAAAGATATTGAAAAAGAATTGAAAGAGCACTTAAGAAAACTGGAAAAGGAGGGGAAATTACTTGAAGTCGAAAGGTTGCGCCGTCGTACAAAATACGATTTGGCCATAATTCGCGAAGTCGGGTATTGCTCGGGTATTGAAAATTACTCAAGACATCTTGCTGGCAAAAAACCCGGCGAACCGCCCGAAACTCTTCTTTCATATTTCCCACACAAAAAAGACGGTTCTGCTGACTTTCTTTTGGTTATAGACGAATCCCATGTCACTTTACCGCAGTTAAACGGCATGTATAATGGCGACGCTTCGCGTAAAAAAACCCTTGTTGAATTTGGTTTTAGACTGCCTTCAGCTATGGATAATCGCCCGCTTAAATATGCCGAGTTTGAAAAACGAGTCGGACAAACAATTTATACTTCCGCTACGCCGAGTGAAACAGAACTTACCGCAAGCGCGCAGGTTGTTGAGCAAATAATTCGTCCAACCGGACTTGTTGATCCGCAAGTTGCCGTACGCCCGATTCTTCCCAAAAGTGGGTACAAGGGGCAAATTCATGATTTTATAAAAGAAGCCAAAGAGGAAATTAAAAAAGGCGGGCGAGTTTTGGCTACGACGCTTACCAAAAAAATGGCCGAAGATTTGAGTTTGTATCTTAAGGACGAGGGAATTAAATCGGAATATTTGCACAGCGATATTAAAACGATTGAAAGAATACAAATCCTGACCTCTTTTAGAAAAGGGGAGTTTGATTGTCTTGTGGGCGTAAATCTTTTGCGCGAAGGTTTAGATTTACCAGAAGTTTCTTTTATCGGTATTTTAGATGCTGATAAAGAAGGATTTTTGCGAAGCGAAGTATCTCTTATACAAACAATAGGGCGTGCGGCGCGCAACAGTGCAGGGCGGGTGATTTTATATGCTGACAAACTGACAGGTTCAATTGAACGAGCCCTTAAAGAAACAAATCGCAGGCGAGCGATTCAGGTTGAATATAATAAAAAACATCACATAACTCCCATAACTATCAAAAAGAAAATCCACGACATTATGGAGCATTTGGAAACCGAACACAAAAAAGCGGTAGGGGTTATGCTTTCCATTGATCGGGCTTTGTTTGAAAAAAATCCCCAAAAACTTATAAAAGAAAAAGAACGTCAAATGGAAGACGCGGTTAAAGTTTTAGATTTTGAAACCGCGGCAATTTTGCGTGATGAGATTAAGTTATTAAAAGAGAAAATTAAAACAATATAATTTTTTAAATAGGATTATTTTAATAATAAATATTAAAAATAAGATTATATTAATATATTTATACCCCAGCACGTAAAAAACCCTATAGGGTTTTTTACGTGCTGGGTTGTGTATCATTTCGCAGAGTTAAATTTGGGCGAGATACGCCGAGATTGACAAAAACCAATGGTTAAAGTATAAATACTCTAGTTAAACTTTGTTTTTTTAAATAAACATCCCAATAGAAGGTTTGTATGAGTAAAACTATATGTATACATGTTCTTGATGCCGGTTTTCCAGTTTGCCATTTTTCAGATAGTCGTCCCGCAGATTGGCCGGAAGGTCATAGGTGGGTTTCAGTAACAGACGAAGAGACGAACTCTTCGGCTACCTGCGAAACATGCAAAGAAGGAACGAAAACCATAATTGGAATCAGACTTCAAGGAAAAATGCAATTTGCCTGAAATCGGGGCTTTTGACATAAAGCCAGAACCCGCGCTAATTTAAGACGCGGGTTTTTATTTTTTACAAATAATGCTACAGTAAATTTATCATACCCCCCGTAAGAGTTTCTTGGGGGAATTTTCCCGTGATAAGGGTAGATATATAAAATTAAAAATGAAAAAAGAAGAACAAGAAAAAATAATAGTAAAAGGAGCGCGTACCCACAATCTAAAAAACATAACAGTAGAGATGCCACGCAATAAAATAGTGGTGTTTACAGGACTTTCCGGGTCGGGAAAAAGCTCGCTTGCTTTCGATACCATTTTTGCTGAAGGTCAGCGCCGTTACGTTGAATCGCTTTCCGCTTACGCCAGGCAGTTTTTGAATCAGATGCAGAAGCCGGATGTGGACGAAATTATAGGGCTCTCGCCCGCAATTTCCATTGACCAAAAATCGGCCGGAAGAAATCCGCGCTCTACAGTGGCGACTATTACGGAAATTTACGATTATTTGCGCGTGCTATACGCCCGCGTGGGGAAGCCACACTGTCTCATTTGCGGAGAACGCATAAAACGGCTTTCCAATGAAGAGATTTTGAATTTTGTTTTGGAAAAAGTAAAAGCGGCCAGCAAAAACCAATCACCAAGAAATGTTTTAGCTAAACCAACTTTTTCAAAGTTGGTCGCTCGAACGAATTTGCATGGCAAATCCGTTTTAGAGGGAGTTAAATATTTGACTGAAAAAATACAGATATTTGCGCCTACTGTTCGCGGAAGAAAAGGGGAATATTACCAGCTTCTTTATGACATGTTGAGTAAAGGATTTACCAAAGCTCGCGTTGACGGCAAAATGAAAAATTTGAGGGAACAAATTGTTCTTGAAAAACACAAAAAACACGAAATTCATTTTTTGGTAGATGAAATTGGAATTGACCAATTGAGTAAAGGAAGTAGTGGAATAATACGCCTTTCAGAAGCGCTTGAAAAAGCCCTTCATGAAGCCGAAGGATTGGTGCTGGTAAATGTGTTAGGGGAAGAAACACTAATGTCGTCTAAATTTTCTTGCCCTAACGACGGATTTTCTTATCCTGAAATAGAACCGCGTCTTTTTTCTTTCAATTCTCCCTATGGCGCCTGTGAGGCGTGTCATGGGCTTGGCACAAAATATTTTATGGCGCTTGATCCGTGCGAAGTGTGTGATGGCAAACGATTGCGTAAAGAAGCTCTCCATGTATATTTGGAAGAAAAATCAAAATTAAACATCGTTGGTTTAACAGCTCTCTCAATTAGCGATGTAAAAAAATTTTTTAGTGAAATAAAATTAACAGCCCAAGAGCGCGAAATTTCTTCGGTAGTAATCCGGGAAATTGAATCACGGTTGGAATTTCTTTTAAATGTTGGGCTTGATTATTTATCGCTTGATCGGCGCGCTAATACACTTTCCGGCGGAGAAGCCCAAAGAATTCGTTTGGCTTCACAATTGGGCTCGCGCTTAGTGGGGGCGCTCTATGTGCTTGATGAACCGACCATCGGGCTTCATCAGCGCGATAATGAACGCCTCATTAAAACACTCGCGGAACTTCGCGATATTGGTAACACTATTATTATCGTTGAACATGACGAAGATACGATTTATGCTTCGGATTACATAGTAGATATCGGTCCTGGCGCGGGCATACACGGCGGGAATATCGTGGTGGCTGATGATTTGGAAAAACTTTTGACGGCGCGGACTAATCCCTCAAAATCTGTCACGCTTGAGTATTTGCGCGGTGACAAGAAAATTGAGATTCCCAAAAAACGGAGAAGTTATGACATGGGGACGCTTAGAGTGCGCGGTGGAAAAATATTCAATATAAAGAATATGAGCGTGGATATTCCGCTCGGGCGTTTTATGGCTATTACCGGCGTGTCCGGTTCCGGTAAATCGTCTTTAATGTACGAGATTTTATATAAAAATCTTCAAGGTCGATTTGAACGCCGTTATCGCACAGCCAAACTTTTCAATTGCGATTCTTTTACCGGGACAGAATATCTTTCTAGAGCTATTCTTATAAACCAATCGCCCATAGGGCGTACCCCGCGTTCAAATCCGGCTACTTATACCGGCGCGTTTACTTTTATTAGAGACCTTTTCGCTGAATCGGAAGAATCTCGCCTTAGGGGTTGGAAAGCCAATAGATTTTCATTCAATGTCAAAGGTGGACGCTGTGAAGCATGCCAGGGAAACGGTGAAATTGCCGTAGAAATGCATTTTTTGCCGACAGTTTATGTTGTTTGCGATGTTTGTCAGGGGAAACGTTTTATGAAAGAAACACTCGAAGTTAAATACAAAAACCTGCCTGCCGGCAGGCAGGGAAAAAATATCCACGATGTTTTGCGCATGACAGTGGAAGAAGCGGAAAATTTTTTTCAAGACATCCCTCAGATTTATGACAGATTAAGCACGCTCATGGATGTGGGACTTGGCTATCTTGAACTCGGACAATCTGCAACAACACTGTCTGGCGGAGAAGCTCAGCGCGTGAAAATTTCTTCGGAACTTTACCGTCCTCATTTAGAAAAAACTATTTATCTTTTGGATGAGCCGACCATAGGGCTTCATTATGAAGATGTAAAAAAATTGATAGATATTTTACAAAAACTTGTTGATAAAGGGAATACAGTGATGCTCATTGAACATAATATGGATATTTTGAAATCGGTGGATTATATTATTGACATCGGGCCGGAGGGAGGAGAAGGCGGGGGTAAAATTATTGCGCGAGGCACACCGGAAGAAATCGCCGGAAGCGCGCAATCTTACACGGGAAAATATTTAAAGAGAGTGCTTAGGAAATGAAATAAAAAAAGTCCGCCGTAACGGACTTTCAGTAAATACTTACTACTTATTTTTTTTCTTCTTTTTTCTTAATTTTAAACGCTCCTCTCTTTTTTCTTTGATTTTTCTTTCAACACGTACAGTTTCGAATCGTACGCTGTGACCATTAACCTTGAAAGAAATAGTCCTCTCCCCCTTCTGAATCTCATGGAGGATAGCTTTTTCCGTTAAGGTTTTTGAGCCAAGTGGTGTACACCCGCTTTTTGTTACACGAAAAGCGGATACTTCCCACTCATTACCGCTTCTATGTTCAAGAATTTCTGTGATATCGCCCACGGTTCGGTAATAAGGATTAGACGACAGTTTTTTGGTCATTTAATTAATCTCCGTTTTGTAAAATGGTTTGTTTGAAGGACAAAGTGTTCTTTTGCAACAATCTGTGGAGTATTATACTATGAAGTCTATGAAATATCAAGCCCTAAAGAAATTAAAATTACCCGACACACCCGGGGTTTATTTTTTTATAAAAAAAACTCCCGCGGAGGAAATTCTCTATATAGGCAAAGCCGCTTCACTTAAAGACCGGGTCAAGAGCTATTTTGGTGATGATATTTTGCGTACCCGCGGGCTTCATATTGCTAATATGGTTACACTTGCCCAAACTGTGCGTTTTATGAAAACCGATTCTGTCTTGGAAGCCCTTCTTCTTGAAAACCAGTTGATTAAAAAATGGAAACCAAAATACAACACTAAGGAAAAAGACGACAAGAGTTTTAATTATGTCGTTATCACTAAAGAAAAATTTCCGCGCGTGCTAATTGCACGCGGTAAGAATTTGGGCAACAAATTAAAAATTAAAAATTTTAAATTGAAAATTATTTTTGGCCCCTTTCCCCACGGGGCTCTCTTGCGTGACGCGATGAAAATAATTAGAAAGATTTTTCCATATAGAGATAATTGTTTACCTGCACCCCAAGGCCCGACCTCGAGAACCCAGGATTCGCCCCCAAGTAGGGGAAGAGCGTGTTTTAACAGGCAAATTGGTCTTTGTCCGGGAATTTGCACTGGAGAAATATCGGGTAGGGAATACGGTAAAATAATCAAAAATCTAAAATTATTTTTTGAAGGGAGAAAAAAAGAAATTGTTGATTCTTTAGAAAAAGAAATGAAATTTTACGCCAAAGAGATGCAGTTTGAAAAAGCGGATATAATAAAAAAAAGAATTTTTGCCCTTAAACATATAAAGGATATTGCTCTCGTAAAAAATAATTTTAAAGAATCTTTAACGGACAATATTTTTAGAATTGAAGCTTATGATGTGGCGCATTTGTCTGGGAAAAACAGTGTGGCTGTGATGACTGTGGTTGAAAATGGGGAAGTAAATAAAAATGAGTATAGAAAATTTAAACTAAGAACAATTCTTGAGTCCGACGACTTGGCTTCACTTGAAGAAGTTTTAAAACGCAGAATTAATCATAGAGAATGGCGAATGCCCGACATTGTAGTGGTTGATGGCGGGGCTAATCAAAAAAGACGAGCTGAAAAAGTTTTGGAAGAAGCTAGTATCTCCGTGCCTACTCTGGCGGTAGTCAAAAATGAATTTCATAAACCGCGAGGTATTTTAGGTGAAGTCAAACTTGCACGGCAATACGAAAAAGAAATATTGCTCGCCAACAGCGAGGCGCATAGGTTCGCCATTAAATATCACAGAAAACTTCGCGATAAAATTATAATTAAATAATTAAAAAGAAGTTCCTTATTCTAATGTTCTTAAGAACATTAGAATAAGGAACGGACAGAGAAATTTCAAAAAATAACCACCTTTATTTTGGTGGTTATTAATCTTTCCTCTTATTTTTTAGAGTAATTTTATGTCTTCCGGAGAAATTACGTTTTCCAGAGTAATTATACGAGTTGAGCCTTCGGTGTTTTTGTTATCCTCATCTGTTTCTTGGGGATATATGACCGGTGTGGTTGAAGGGCGAATCCGGCTTGAGTCGCTTGTTCCAAAACAGGCGCCATCGCAGGGTTGTTTCCTTTTCATAATTTCTAAAGTTTCATTAATTATAGGCATTATATTTCTCCAGTTGTTCATCTAATTTTATACTACCAAAATTGAGTCAAAATTCCAATGACTTGATATAATATGTACATGTCAAAAATTCGAATTGGTGTAATAAGGGGTGGAAAAAGCGACGAATTTGAAATTTCCATCAAAACTGGCGGTAATATTCTAAAAAATTTGCCGGCGGATAAATATAAAGGGGTGGACATTTTAATTACAAGGGACGGGGAGTGGCATTTGGGCGGAGTTCCCAAAGATCCTAGGGAAATAGCGCTTCATATTGATGTGGCGTTTAATACTTTGCATGGAGAGCATGGCGAGGACGGCAAAGTTTCGCAAATTTTGGAAGAAATGAAAATTCCATATACGGGATCGGAAGCGGTGCCAAGTTCTATTGCGTTGAATAAACCGCTTACTAAAGAAGCATTGCGTCGGGCGGGGATAAAAGTTCCTCCAGGTATGTTAATTGAAGATTACAGAGATGAAGTGGGTGGAGGCAGTCGTGCGGACAAAATACATGAGTTGGCGCTTAAAATTTTTCGTTCAATTCCGCCCCCGTGGGTATTGAAACCTGCGCGCGGTGGTTCATCGATAAACACATTTGTGGCTAAAAGTTTTGAGGAATTACAAAAAGTTCTTGATAATCTTTTTGATTACGGGGGTGATCTTGTAGTTGAACAATATTTGCGCGGGAAAGAAGTAAGTTCTGGCGTAATTGAAAATTTCAGACACGAACGACATTATCCGCTTATGCCGGTTGAAGTGAAGAAAAAAGGCGACCTATTTAATTTTGAAGAAAAACAACAACCGGAACTTATTTGCCCCAGCACCCTTTCGCGCGCCGAGAAAGACGCTGTTATGGATACAGCAATCAAAGCACATAAGGTGCTCGGTCTTCGCGATTATTCCGTGTCCGATTTTATTGTTTTACCCAAAAGTATTTATTTGCTTGAAGTAAATAATAATCCTAAATGTGCCGAATGTTCCATAATGGCGGAAAGCTTAAAGGCGGTCGGATCTAACATAGGAGATCTTGCCGATCATCTGATTACGCTTGCGCTTGAGAGAAAATAGGGTAGTATAATAAAATCTTGGAAAAGCAGAAGCGCTATTGAAAAGTTAATAAAACATTTTAAAAAATAAATTCGAGAATTCCCGAAAACAAAGGTGGGCCTTTAGCTCATCTGGTAGAGCGCCTCATTTGCAATGAGGAGGTAAGCGGTTCGAGTCCGCTAAGGTCCACCTTTGTTTTTAGGATAATGAGGAGGTAAGCGGTTCGAGTCCGCTAAGGTCCACCAAATAAAAAATACCTTACAAAAGTAAGGTATTTTTTATTTATCTACAATATATTCGCGTTCTATTATTTCTTCGTTGGATAGAGCCCACCATGGATAATCATCGTCTCCCGGGTAACGGTTGCCGGCTTCCCTTCTCGCTTCCTTTTCCGCAATAGTCGCATAATCGTGCGCGATATCATAATTTTTTCCCCCCTCTTTCATAAGACGGCGCTCAACTTCCTCGTGGAGCAAAATAAATGGGATTTCCTTGTCTTCTGTTTTTATATCTAACCATATTTCATTTTCCGGGATATAAGAATACACGTATGAATGAGCGCCAAACATAAATTCCGGGTCAATATATTGTCGAACAATTTTTCCGTCTACGTATACGATTTCAAATTCTTTTCTTTTTTCGCGCTTTAAAACAAACTCCGGCGGTATGCCGGGTAGGCAAAGTTTTTGTTTTACGAGTTCACGTTTTTCACGATAAGTATGTTTTTCATCGGGGGTCATAAATTGATAAACGGCCCAAAGAAAATCAAATTCATCCTTAAAACGACTGTCAATCCACACCTCTCCTTGTGGTATGTAATATTTGGATTTTTCTTTTGAAATGTCTACAGAATACCCGTGCAAAAGGCAAAAATCCGGGTCAAGCGTATTTCTTATTTTAAAACCGTCAACAAATTTAATTTTTTCTTTTTTCAATTCCATAAATAAATTAGCGGTTGCCCACATTCGGAAAGAATATTATCTTTAGGTAAAACTTTATCACGTAGCATAGAATAGAGCAAAGATTAACTAAACAACGCTTGCCTAACTCGCTCTATATTCTTGTGCGGTTG
Organism: uncultured Candidatus Saccharibacteria bacterium; assembly: GCA_964364185.1. GTDB lineage: Bacteria > Patescibacteriota > Minisyncoccia > Phycocordibacterales > VMEP01 > JAUYLU01. Next base: position 1,047 of record CAYIKU010000007.1, on the reverse strand, counting down.
TAATTGTATTATTGTTGCGGTAATTTTGTTCCAACTTTGGTATACTATGGTCACCATTTCTGGTATGTCAATATTTTCGTAGAGTCGCAAAATGGCGGGGCAGAAACAAAACATTGGCATATCCGATATAAAATTTTTTTTATATATTTTATATATGCAAGAAATTAAATATTTTTTTGTCGCTTTCGTGTTATTTTCGGCAGTAGCTTATAATTTTTCACTTAAGAGCGATATAGATTTCAAGCTTTTTCTGACAATTGCCACGTTTCTTTTCGCGATTTTTAGCGGTTTTTTAATTGCTCGCCAAGGAACGCGATATGGCGCCATACGTGATATTTTAACCAAGTTTGATGGAAACATGTCTTTTATTTATCGATCCTCTATCCATTTTAAGGAAGGACAAAAAGAGATTGAAGAAATTTTAAGAAAACACTATACTCCCATACTTAAATTAAAAGTTTGGCATTATCCATTTACTCAAAAAACTACAACCATTACCGACATTCATTCTTTTTGCCAAAAAGTTGTGGGAGGAAAAAAATTAGCGAGTCTCCAAAACTCTGTTTTATCTCAAATAATTACATCTCTTCGAGAATGTCAGAGTCTCAGAAAAAATATGGTAGCTCTTTATGAAGAACGGATACCGCGATTACAATGGTTCCTTCTTGGTATTTTGCTGATCGTTATTCTTATAAATATTTTTGTTTTTCCCTCACGTTTTGAATTTTTTAGCTCCCTATTAAAAGGTATTTTTGGAGCTATTTTTGTTTTCGTGCTTATTTTTCTCCAAAAACTTGATCGGCTTGAATTTTTTGAGGGGGTGATTGGAGAAAGTTCCGCCCGCGACGTCTTAAATACTATTGAGGGGAAAAGATAGAAACGAACCAATTTTATTGTACTTAATTATATAATTTGTCGTGCATTCGGGATATCGTATAGTGGTAGTACACAAGCATGGGGTGTTTGTAGCCCCGGTTCAATTCCGGGTATCCCGACCAATTCAGACATTTTGAAATTCGGTATTTATGCTAGAGTTTAAGTCTATGG
>CAYIKU010000006.1:0-22091 GCA_964364185.1 uncultured Candidatus Saccharibacteria bacterium | reverse complement strand
AATAATTAAAAAAACTGGCAATAATAATATTTTTTTCATGATTTAATTGTAGCAATAAAGCCATATTTTCATAATATGGCTTTATTTTAAAATATAAACATAATACATAAATTAACTTTTCCCTCCTTTGCGAACTTCGAACGGACTTTTTCCGCCGAAGCCCGCTACGGCGGGCGAAGGCGGGCACGATGTCCGCAAGTTAGAACCAAAGTATCGAGCAAAACGGCTAACTATTTGGACTCTTGACCCAATCATACAGGAATTAAGGGCTATCTTCAAAGTTCATCCTGAATGGTTTGAGGTACCAAAGCCAAAGTCCGATAAGGGACAAAATGCAGTGGATTATTCAGTAGGGTCGTAATGGAAGTACCCTGCGAGTTACTTAATTCCACCGATTTTTTTTAAGTTACTAATATCAACTTCAAATTGTTCGTATTTACTCTCATTAACCACCATTTCGCAAAATCTTATTACTAACTCGATGCCAATCTCAAAAATACCCAACGCACCAACTTTATCATTTTCAATATCACTGGCTCCTATATTCACAACATTAGCGTGAGAAGATTCACTCAGGATTTCGTAGAAACTATAAAGATTACTACCTGTCCACTGTTTTACAACAATACGGCTCTTGTCACACAACATTTTAATGTCTCGTCTTGATTTTGCTGAAACATCGTCTGAGTTAAAATCCAATCTGAGAATCTTACTCGCTATATCAAGAAAGCTTAGGTGGCTTCTAATCTTACTCTTACCACTATCTCCTGGTTTAGAAAGAGAAGATTTTGCGCTTATTGCAATATCTTTAAAAAATAGGCGACGTACGTCATTTAAGCCCTTCGCATGTTTTATTGAATACACATGTTCTAATTGCAAAACAATTTCCATAATCAGACGTGCAGAAAAATATGTGTATTTTCTGAATGTGTGATGTTTTTGTAGATATACAGAAAGACTAAGTAAAGAAGATACTTCGTTTAAGTAATACTTAGCGTAAGCAAACTCATAATACCCATTTTCAGCGTTTTCTTTTTGATCTAGATCTAATTGAATTTTTAGTTTTTGCAGAACTTTTATTATTTCTTCCGTAAAAACTATTAGATTCCGTAAATGTATATCGTAATCTTTTTCAGCAAAAGAAGTCTCGGACATAAAATTATTTTTGCAATGCGATAATTGCGACAATTAGTGCACCGAGGGCAATCAGATTCGCAATAATACCAATCCAAAACTCCGGTTTTTTATACCAAGGTTTAGTTACCTCATTTGCCGCCTTTGTTGTAGCCTCCCAATATCTTTCTTTCATTCCCATATTTTTATGACGCTATCTCAAAAATCTTTTTCACAAAAGATGTTCTAGCGTAAAATGCACGACTGACTGAACCATGACCGGGGCCTTTTGTGCGGGCCTGTATCCATTTGCCATCTTTTCCGGTCAAAGCTCCAAAGCCTTTTGTAATAAGTTTATTACGAATGAAATCGTAGTCAGTTTTGATTTCTTGTATCAATTCGTCATCTTCCGCAAAATCTAGACTCGTCACCTTTAATAATTCTGCCGCTTCAGAATTTTTGCCATTCCATTTCACTGCACAAAAAACAATGGTTTTGAGCTTTGCCCAACAATGACTTTCAAAAAACGAATGGGCTTTCAATTCTTCTGGATTGATCATCGTTATCGCCATTGTTTCTTTCGGCACGAGCTTTTTTCCTACATAGCGAAAAGCAACTGATTTTAATTCATAAGTAAGCCCATTCGGTGCTTTTGATATATTAGTTTGAAGTCCTGCTAGTCGTTCCAAAACAAGGCCTTTCCAGCCCTTATTTTGCTTTCCGGTTTCATAAGTCGTAATACCATGCTCCAAAGCCAATTTTCGCAAATCTTGACCGATATGCTTTTTCAAATTCTTTATTGCTGTTGCGCGGGTGATGATTTTCATACTTTTTTAGCAAATTTATTTTTCAAATTACGATCCAATTCCTCAAATCGCTTTATTGATACATCCAAATACTTCGGTTCAGTATCAACGCCAATGAAGTGTCGTCCCAAAAGATAGGCGGCGATTCCGGTTGTTGAGCTTCCGGTGAATGGATCGACAACAAGATCGCCCTTATTCGTTGAAGCAAGCACGATTCTTTTCAATAAATCTTCTGGCTTTTGTGTCGGGTGCTTGCCGAATTTCTTTTCAAAAGTTTTTGGCGTTCCCATAGCCCAAACCGAACGCATTTGTAAGCCGGGCTTCTTTAACTGATCCTCTGGCCAGTTTCCGTTTTTCATAAGATCATAATTGAAAATATGTTTTGCATTTTTATCTTTACGCGCCCAAAGCAAAGTTTCGTGACTTGCGGTAAAATAACGACAACTCAAATTCGGCGATGCGTTCGGTTTGAACCATGCGATATCGTTGAGAATATGAAATTTTGCGACCTGGAGTGCGAAGCCGCATTGATAGATGGAATGATATGTTCCGCTAATCCAAATCGTGCCGTGCGGCTTCAGGACACGTTTGGCGGCCTCTATCCATTCGAGATGAAATTCAAAATCTTTTTTTAGTCCATTACTCTTGTCCCAGTCGCCTTTATTTACGCTAACTCGCCGTCCAGCGTGGACAGTGAAGCCGCCGTTTGAGAGGAGATAGGGCGGATCGGCAAAAATCATATCAACCGAATTTTCGGGAAGTTCCGCCAACACATCCAAGCAGTTTGCTTGGTAGAGTTTGAATTTAGGTTTTTCGTAATATAATTGCATACCCGCCTTATTTTACCTCGGTTCTAACTTGGTAATCTGGCGGAGACGGACGGATTCGAACCGTCGAGAGTTTTTACACCCTACCTCGTTAGCAGTGAGGCGCTTTCGACCACTCAGCCACGTCTCCTCGTATTCGCTTGCGCGAATATTATACAAAAAGTAGCTGAGTGTTCGAACAAGTTCGTCCTCCTATGGCCTGCCTTACGGCACCGGCCATTTCCTCGTTTCACTCGGAATCGGATGAAAAGCAAAGCAGTTTACTTTTCATCCACTCAGCCACGTCTCCCTAAATCCCGCTTAAGCGGGATCGGGCGTCCCACTAAAAAGTGGGATTAGCCATATGGGAACACTCTAACACAAGCTTATTTTCTTTTCTAATCAATGGGCAATAGCGATTGGAAATATATTTCGCGCGCCGGCTTCCAAGAGTACTTTACGCGCTTCCAAAAGAGTGGCGCCGGTGGTCGTGACATCATCAATAAGTATTATATTTTGTCCGCGCACTTTCTCAATATCGGAAACGGCGAAAGATCCAATCACATTCGCCAGTCGTTCTTCTTTTTTTCTTATTTCCATTTGCGGTTTTGTATGTCGGGTTTTAACTAGAACATAGGGAGTATACTCAAGCGTTTTTTTATGGTCCAGCTTTTCCATTTCTCGGCCGACAAGTTCCATCTGATTGAATCCGCGCAAGCGCAATTTTTGAGGAGAAAGCGGAATCGGCACTAGAAGAAATCGTTTAGCGCCCGAAAATAGCGTCAAATCCGATATTTTTAGAAGCATATGCTCGTAAAGCGATTCTCCTAAAATTTTAGCAATTGCACGCGCGTTTTTATATTTTAGTTTCCAAATCAGACCCTGCATCGCCTTTGCGCGATATTCAAACAGCGCTTCTATTTCTTTATGCCCCGGCGTTTTTGCGCGTGGAAGCGCGACACGGCATTTTTGGCAGAGATAAGAACTAAAATTATCACATCCGACGCATCTGGGGGGAAAGAGAAAATTAAAAATTTTTTCTAAGAAGGGCATTACCTCGATATTATGCCACTATATTCGGCTGTGAACAAAAAAACTAAAGTATCTTTCGTTTTTTGAGTAACTCGGATACATACTCAAAAGCTTTCGCAATCATACTGCTTCTGGGTATATACCGCGTTTGATTTTTGGCATGTTATAATTTAAAGCAATATATTCCATGCAGAACCCCTTAAAACAGTTTGCAAAAATCGCTGATTTTTTTAAACCCAAAGAAGTCAGCGCTATCGGCATTGATATCGGCTCGTCTTTCATAAAAGTGGTTCAACTCAAGAAAAAGGGAGGCAAGGCGGTGCTTGAAACATACGGCGAACTTGCCCTCGGTCCTTACGCGAACCTTACCGTGGGGCAGATGACCAACCTTCCGGCCGAAAAATTGGCGGAGGCAATAAATGATATATTAAAAGAATCTAATATTTCCACTAAAAACGCGGCGCTTTCCATTCCTTTTTCGGCAAGCCTTATTTCAATGATTCAGCTTCCCAAGCTCTCCCTAAGCCAGCTTGATTCTATTATTCCCATTGAAGCGAGAAAATATATTCCCGTGCCAATAGGAGAAGTATCTATTGACTGGTGGGTTGTTCCGCGTCCGGAGGAATATGAAACGGAAACGGACGGGGAAAATCCAGACGGCAAGAATGAAAAGATAGATGTTTTAATCGCGGCTATACACAGTGAAACGGTAAGTAAATATCAAGACATAGTCAATCGTGTCGGACTTGAAAATATTTTTTTTGAAATTGAGATGTTTTCCACTATTCGTTCAACTTTTGGCCACGACATGAAGCTGGTAATGGTGCTTGATATGGGTGCGGGAACAACCAAGCTTTCTATTGTTGAATATGGCGTGGTTAAAAGCTCGCACTCCGTCGGTCGCGGATCCCAGGATATTACTTTATCGCTTTCCAAATCACTCGGCATCAGCATGGAAGAGGCGGAAAAACTAAAACGAACGCAAGGATTGCTTCCGCAGAAAAACAACAATGAAATCAAAGAAACAATCTCTCTATCCACAGATTATATTTTTTCTGAAGTAAATAGGGTATTATTAAACTACGAAAGAAAGTATAATAAAACTATCGGGAAAGTAGTGTTGACGGGAGGCGGAGTGCTTTTGCCGGGATTTCGTGATAAAGCCAAAGAAGTTCTCCAGGCGGAAATTGTGTATGGAGACCCGTTTTCCAAAGTCGAAGCGCCGGTGTTTCTGGAAAATCTACTGCAAGAAGCCGGTCCTGAATTTGCTGTAGCAATAGGGCTTGCTCTTAGAAAACTACAAGATATCTAACCTTGACATTAAATACACAAATTACATAAATAAAATAAAACCATTCATTTTGTCACTATTTGTAACCATTCGTATCATTCAATTTAATTCGTAATCACTCGTATCATGGAATCTCAAACATCATTTATACCAAAAAAATCTCTCGCCAAAGACACGATTGTTCGCGAGGTGCCGGTTGGATTTTTCACACTGATTTCAACAGTACTTTTCTTTGCCAGTCTTTTTAGCGGTATTGGTGTCTATTTCTACAAAAATTTTCTAAATGCTCAAATAAAGCAAAATAGCGGGTTACTCCAGAGCGCCCAAAAAGCTTTTGACCCCACACTTATAGTTGAGTTGGAGCGCATTGATAAAAGAATAGAATCAGCCAAGGGAATACTTACCAACCATATCGTCGTTTCGCCGATTTTCAAATTACTTGAAACCTCAACTATTCCTTCAGTTCGTTTTAATACATTCAGCTACAGTTTTTCTAATAGAAAGATAGAGATTAATATGAGCGGGCAGGCGCGTAATTACGCTTATGTGGCGTTGCAGTCTGATGTATTAGGGAAAAATAAATATTTTCTCCAGCATATTTTTTCAGACCTTAATCTTGATGGTTCTGGCAATGTCACATTTAATTTGTCTACGGTTGTTAGTCCAACCCTGTTATCATACAAATCATTTCTTGAACGCGCAGACGATGATTTAGAGAATCAATAATAACTATGATTAGAATAATATTTCCAACTTTACTTTTGATTACGGCGGTAGCGATATTTTATTTTTTCACCAACCCCACATATCAGGAAACTAAAAAGCTGACAGTCGAAAAAAAATCCTATGAAGACGCGCTGGATAATTCCAGAAAACTCCAGGAATCGCGAGATAAATTGCTTGCCAAGTATAATTCTTTTCCCGCAACAGAAATTGATCGCCTGGAGCGCATACTCCCAAATAATGTTGATAATGTGCGGCTGGTGCTAGAAATTGATAGAATGTCTTCCAAATACGGAATGCCGGCTAAAAGCATAAATATCTCAAGTAATACCGACAGTAAGAAAGAAAGGGATTTAATTGGCAAAGACAACAAACCCTATGGCTCAATAAACCTTGAGTTCTCCGTTGAAGGTCCATATTCGAATTTTATATCGTTTATTTCCGACCTGGAAAGGAGTCTCCGCATCGTAGACATTGAGAGCATATCGTTTTCCGCTTCCAGTGGGGGAATTTACCGCTATAACATAAGATTAAAAACCTATTGGCTCAAATAAAATGACCCTATTAGAAGTAAACTGCTCCAAGGTGCTCACGCACTCGCTCGGTAGCGAGAGCAACTTCTAACAGGGTTTAATCCTGTTAGAGGTCCCGGTCGGCTAAATTATTTATAACAAATGCAGTATAATAGAAGCAATACAAATTTTTAACAATAATTACGCAGAGGACGCTACGAACGCGACCTGCCTCTAACGGGATGAAAGATTCTCTCCAAAAAAGAAAAAATATTATAATTGCGGTCGTAATATTTTTAGTGGCATTTTTTATCTATTCTTTTTTCTTCAAAAGTTCAAGTGAAAATGTTGTATTGAAAAAAGAGATTCCAGCTCTTTCCCAAGACAATATTAAGGGCAAAGATCTTCTCGTTGTTCTTCTTAATTTAAATAACATAAAACTTGACGAGGCCTTATTTTCCTCAAGGCTTTTTACCAGTCTTCAGGATTTTACCGTTAGCTTGCCCAGTGCGGGAACTGCCGGGCGCGCCAACCCCTTCGCTCCAATTGAGCCTGAAAGCGTCCCTGTCCCTGAAGAAAAAGCACAGGACAGATAGATAGGGAAAATAATTAGCTCAAAGAGCAGGATGGTTATGGGATACTTACCCCGCCTAAATTTATGGGGCACTAAGAAAATATATAATCCCGTTAGAAGCAGATCGCCTCGCTGCGCTAATGTAAATATTTAAAGGTTGATGTTTATGTTAAATAACAACAATAAAGGTACGCCTAATGGCGGTCGCAGCACTCGCTTCGCGAGGGCGGCTTCTAACGGGGTCTGCCTCTAATGGAATGAGTTTTTTAGATGAACTTACCAAAAAGGGCTTTATAAAAAAAAGCGAAATAGATATCATTACCAAAGAAGCCGATATTGGTGTCGTTTCGCTTGATGAAGTGCTCAAAAAGCGCGGAATGTCGGAAAAAGACCTTCTTGCCATAAGGAGCGAATATTTAAAAATCCCGACGCGAGCGATTGATAACAAGAGCATATCGTTTGAAGCGCTTAAATATATTCCCGAAGAATCAGCCATTTTTTATGCCTTCGTGCCTCTCGGCATAGCAAATGGCGTGCTTGAAATTGGAATGACCGACCCGGAGAGTATCGGAGCCCGAGACGCCCTTGCTTTTATTTCTTCAAAATTAGGCATCCCTTATAAAATTTTTCTCATTTCTAAAAGCGATTTTGATCTTGTCATCAGCAACTATAAAGGCCTTTCTGGCGAGGTTACCAAAGCTCTTTCCGACCTTGATAAAGAGTTGGTTGATATCGCCGGAATAACTCTGGGAAAAGCCGACGAGGGAATAGAATTGGAAGAAGGCAATAAAAAAAGCGTTCAAGCCACCAAAATAATCGAAGACGCGCCTGTGACTAAAATTGTGGCGGTTATTCTAAGGCATGCCACGGAAGGGGGATCTTCCGATATACATATTGAAAATGTCGGCGATAAAGTAAAAGTAAGATTCCGCGTTGACGGAATATTGCATACGAGCTTGTTTCTCCCGGTCGAGGTGTACAGCGCGGTTGTCGCCCGTGTCAAGATTTTAGCCAATCTAAAGCTTGACGAAAAAAGAAAACCCCAAGACGGGCGTTTTACGGCGCGCATCGACAATCGAAAAATTGATTTTCGCGTTTCAACTTTCCCGACTTACTACGGCGAAAAAGTGGAAATGAGAATTCTTGACACGCAAAAAGGCGTAAAATCGCTTGAAGACCTCGGTCTTTCCAAAGAAGGTGTTTTAGCGGTACGCGAAGCAATCAAGCGCCCCTACGGATTAATTCTTCTTTCTGGCCCAACCGGTTCCGGCAAGACAACAACTCTTTATTCGATGTTAAACGAGCTTGACCGCGAGACGAAAAATGTGGTTTCACTTGAAGATCCGATTGAATACAATATTCCCAACATGAGCCAATCGCAAATATTGCCGGAAATCGGCTACACTTTTGCGAGCGGTTTAAGATCTATTTTAAGACAGGACCCCGATGTAATTATGGTCGGCGAAATAAGAGACAAAGAAACAGCCCAGCTCGCCATACAAGCGGCGCTTACCGGACATCTTGTTTTATCAACGCTTCACACTAACAATTCTATCGGCGTAATCCCTCGGCTTATAGATATGGGGATTGACCCATATCTTATCGCGCCCACGCTTATTCTTGCTTTAGCTCAACGGCTGGTGCGCGTCATTTGCCATGGCTCGGAAGACGCCATTCCCATAGAAGGCAGCATTAAAATAATGATAGAAAAACAGTTTAATGATTTGCCTGACCCAAAACGAAAAGAGATAATGTCTATTGCAAGCGTTCATGGAGCCAAACCTTCTCCGACTTGTCCGTCCGGTTTGCGCGGACGTATCGCCGTGTACGAGGTTCTTAAGATTAATGAGGATATTAAGAACATTATTCTCACTAATCCGACAGAAGACGCTATCTGGAAAGCATCTCGCGCTAAGGGTATGCTCACTATGCGGGAGGATGCAATTTTAAAGAGCGCCGCCGGTATTGTCCCTTTTCAGGAAGTCAATACTTTATAAAAAGAAGGGTGCAATATAACGAAACTTAACTTATGTTATAATTTACAATAAATACAGCTATGGCTGAAGATAAAAAATACAAAATTTTAATAATTGATGACGATAGTTTTTTAATTGATATGTATGCGCTCAAATTCAGCGAATCTAATTTTGATGTGGAAACGGCGCTCGGCTCCGATTTGGCGCTTGATAAATTAAATAACGGGCTTAACCCAGACATTATTCTGGTTGACATCGTTATGCCAAAAATGGATGGCTTTGAACTTTTGGAGAAAATAAACAAATCTAACTTAGCTCAGAATGCCCGTAAGATTATTCTCTCAAATCGTGGTCAGAAATCCGATATTGAACGCGGAAAGGAATTAGGCGCGGCGGGTTACATTGTAAAAGCTTCAGCCACTCCTTCGGAGGTTATTACGCAAGTACGCGAAATTTTAAAACAAGAATCACTATAGTCCCGCTAGAAGTCAACGACAACGATAATTATGAAAAATCAAAATTCAAAGTACAATCAATTTCATAAACAATTAAATCATTATGGACAACATTCAGTCGTTGTCTATTTCTAACAGGATGATGGATTACAAAAAAGAAATTGAAGAGCTTATCAATACGGTAGTCCGCGAAGCCGGATCTGATCTTCATATTTCCGCCGGGCGCTCTCCCTCCGTGCGTATTTCAGGAGAACTTATTAATCTTGTTAAACACCCACCCTACCAAAAGGAAGATGCTCTTGGAATTTTGAAAGAACTTTTATCGCAGGACAAATTAGAAAAATTTTTGCGCGATCAGGAAGTTGATTTCGCCTACAACTTTAAAAACATAGCGCGTTTGCGCGGCAACGCCTTTTTTCACGGCGGGGTAGTGGGGATTGCGATGCGCCTCATTCCCAAAGTCAAAGAACTGGAAGAACTTAATCTGCCACTCTCGCTTGAGGAAATAGCAAGAAAGCGTCAAGGTTTTTTTCTCATAGTTGGTCCGGTCGGACAAGGTAAATCCACCACCTTGGCTTCTTTGATTAACCTCATCAACAATGAGCGAAGAGAGCACATCGTTACTATTGAGGATCCGATTGAGTATATTTTTGAGAATAATAAATCAATTATTGACCAGCGCGAGGTAGGCCTTGATACCAAAGATTTCCATGTAGCGCTGAAACAGTCTTTCAGACAGGATGTGAATGTGATTATGGTCGGGGAGATGCGAAGCCCGGAAACAATTTCAACCGCGGTTACAGCCGCAGAAACAGGGCATTTGGTGCTTTCAACTCTTCATACCAATAACGCCTCACAGACGATTGAGCGCATAATAGACTCATTCCCCGTTGGCCAACAAGACCAGATCAGGTTACAGCTTGCGGGAAGCTTGCTCGGTATTTTTTCACAGCGTCTCATTAAAAGAATTTCCGGCGGTCTTATTCCGGCGTATGAACTTCTTTTAAATAATAATGCCGTTTCCAATCTTATTCGGGAAAGGAAAGCCCACGAGATTGATGTAGTGATTGAAACAGGGTCCGAATCTGGAATGATAGACATGAATAGGTCGCTTGTCGGGCTTGTCCGCGCAGGAGAAATAAGTATTGAAGATGCCTATGCGGTATCGTTTAATCCGAAGGTGTTGGAGCGATTAATATGATAGATTTTTAAGGAGCGGAGCGACTATAAAAAATAAAATTGGTATAGTCCCGTTAGAGGCCACGGTCGGCTAAATTATTTATAATAAATGCAGTATAATAGAAATAATGCAAATTTTTAACAATAATTACGCAGAGGACGCTACGAACGCGACCCGCCTCTAACAGGATGGTATTCAAATATATCGTAATAGAGACGGGTGGGGCACAAAAAGAAGGAGTGATTGACGCTCCCAACAAGGATTTGGCGATTTCCGCCCTCCAACGTCTTAATCTCGTCATTGTTTCTGTCAAAGAAGAAGACCACCGGCCGTTTTTGGAGAAAAATTTTTCTTTTTTTAGCGGTGGCGTCGCGCTTAAAGATATTGTGATTATTTCCCGTCAAATCTCAACGCTTTTCGGGGCGCATGTGTCGGCAGTTAAAACTTTTCGTCTTTTAGGCGGTGAATCAAAAAATCTAGTTCTTCGCAAAAGTATCACTCAAATAGCGGATGATATCCAAACCGGCGTGCCGATTTCCACCGCCATGGGGAAGCACCCCGATATATTTTCCCCGTTTTATGTGAATATGGTGCATGCCGGCGAAGAATCCGGTAAATTAAACGAAACATTCACTTATTTAGCCGATTATCTTGACCGTTCTTATGATCTGGCCATAAAGACAAGAAATGCTCTTATTTACCCGGCTTTTGTCATTCTCACTTTTATCGCCGTGATGGCGATGATGCTTACCCTGGTTATTCCCAAGCTCTCCGCCATTCTTTTGGAATCCGGCCAAGGGATACCTTTTTATACGGAATTTGTCATCGGAATAAGTAATTTCCTTCTTGACTACGGAATTTTTATTTTAGTATCCCTGGTTTTGGGCGTACTTTATCTTTTTCGCCTTCACTCCAAAGAAGGTGGAAAGTTTTATTTTGACAGCCTTGAGATATCGCTACCACTTGTGGGAGGGTTGTATCAAAAACTTTATCTTTCCCGCATAGCCGACAACATGGACACAATGCTTTCCTCCGGTATTTCCATGTTGCGCGCCATTGAAATCACTTCCAGCGTGGTTGGCAACAAGGTCTATGAAAAAATTTTGCTGGACACCCAAGAATCCATTAAAGGGGGAAGTTCCTTATCGGATGCCTTCAGTAAATATCCCAACGAAATTCCATCAATTATGATTCAAATGATAAAAGTCGGTGAAGAAGCCGGCGATCTCGGCTATATCTTAAAGATGATTGCAAAATTCTACCGGCGCGAAGTAGAAACTGCCGTGGATACCATAGTTGAACTGATTGAGCCGGCCATGATAATTGCCCTTGGAATCGGCGTCGGGCTTCTCATCACGGCGGTATTGATACCGATTTACAACATTGCGGGGGGAATCTAGGAGCAGGAGTTAGGAGGTAGGAGTTAGGAGATAGCAAGCCAGGGACCTATCTTACATCCCTTTCCCCTCTAACTAACTCCTATATCCCAACTCCTTAACTCACGCCGTTATCCACATGTACGGGAGCATAAAGGTTTAGTTTTGTTATAATTGGCAGGGAGGGAGAAATGAAAACTCGTTTACATTTCAACCTAGCGAATCAATTATATATACTCATATACTATGATATAGTTATTAAAACAAACGGTCGTTTTTTATTTAAATTATTAGTTTTACCAATAAATGACAAAAAACAAACAAAAAGGGTTCACTTTGATTGAACTTCTAGTCGTAATCGCCATTATCGGTGTGCTTTCCTCGGTCGTATTGGCTAGCTTGAATACCGCTCGCCAGAAGTCGCGCGATGCGACCCGTATTGCCACCTTAAAACAAATTCAGCTGGCTCTTGAGCTTTACTATGACGAAAATCGCGCTTATCCCGCGGTTCTAGATGTTGCATCTTTAGTGACACCTGGCTATATTTCGACAATTCCAAAAGACCCGCTAAATAGTGGTGTGTATGTCTATAGCTACGCCGGGCTTGATACAGGGTGTTCCTCATATCACTTATCGGCAACGCTTGAGTCTGGTACGCACTCTGCGCTTAGTAGCGATGCGGAAGCGCTTAGTAGCGATGCGGGTGGAGATCCGGCAATATGCACCGGTAGTGATGCGAATCCTTCTTATCTCGATCCAGCGTATGATGTGAAGCCCTAAGTGTTAGCGTAAAACGTTTATCATATAATTCATAAAAATCCCCCTCCCTAGTTTTGGGTTTTAGAAATTTCTAATTCCAAAACTAGGGAGGGGGATTTTTATATTCCTTGGTATATGAATACATAAACTTCCTCATTCGATTAAAATGAAAACGAGCTTTCATTTTTCTCTCATTGCCAGTTATAATAGTAATGAATGTATCCAGTATTTCTTTTTGTATTTCTACTCGGAACTATTATCGGCAGTTTTCTTAATGTCGTAATTTTTCGTTACAACACTAATTTTTCTTTAGGGGGAAGGTCTATGTGTCTGTATTGCGGAAAAGTTCTCAAGTGGTATGAGCTCGTTCCGCTTTTGAGCTTTCTCGCGCTCAAAGGCCGATGCGCGTCTTGCAAGTCGCGACTATCGTTTCAATATCCTCTGGTTGAGTTCGTGGCGGGAGCGCTTTTTTTACTTTCTTTCATATATGCGAAAAATTATATAGCAAGCGAATTTTTTTATTTTCTACCTTATATTTTTGTAATTATAAGCATTCTTTTGATTATTGTGGTGTATGACCTTCGCCACAAAATAATTCCCGACAAATTGGTGTTTTTTTTCATTTTGCTTTCCCTTGTCCGCCCGGCTCTGTTTCTTTTGCCGGGCGAGAGTTTGTCATCAGCCCTTTTTTCCGGACCGCTTTTTTTTGCTCCGTTCGCTTTCATTTTTTTTATTTCCCGCGGGAAGTGGATTGGGTTTGGGGACGCAAAACTGGTACTAGGCATAGGATGGTTTCTCGGGATGATTCGCGGGGGATTGGCCATTCTCTTTTCTTTTTGGATCGGCGCTCTTTTCTCCATTATTCTGTTGTTTTTAAGAAGCAGACAATTTACAATGAAAAGTGAAATTCCATTTGCTCCGTTTCTCCTTTTGGGTTTTGCGCTTGCCCTGTTTATTCCTACTCCCTATTTAATGCGAATGCTCGGCTTTTAAAAAATATCCGTGAAAAAACTAAAAACTAAAAACTATAGACTATTAACTTCCCAAAAGGGTTTTTCCCGAGCACTAAGTTTGGCATTGTGGTTTTTGCGCCGATTGTTTAGGGGTGGAACTTCATACTTTCAAAAAACATTATCTACGCGAAACAAATCAAACGAAACCATGCGTGGCGTTATGCCAAACTTAGTGTCTGGGTTTTCCATGATTGAACTTTTGGTGGTTATAGGCATTTTCACGCTTATTTCCATGGTTACGTTGGGGAACTATTCGTCATTCAATCAAAAAATAGCGGTTAGTAATCTTGCTCATCAGATAGCGCTTGAAATCAGGCAAGCCCAAGTGTACGGCCTCTCGGCAAAACAGTCAGATATTAGTTCCGGGGTGTTTCCGGGTTATGGCGTTTATTTTTCCGCGACAACCCCGACATCTTTTATTCTCTACGCGGATGTTGATGGCGACAAAAAATACAATCATGCCGGCGAAGATTGTTCTTCGCCCGCAAACATTGAATGTCTTGAAAATGTTTTAATATCAAATGGCGATAATATTCGCGACATTTGCGGCACTACGGGAGCGACAACGCAATGCAACCTTGATTTTGCCAACACCGTCTTTACAAGACCAGACCCGGAAGCCGATATTACCGGCACATTAGGTTCTACCGATACCGTATACGATAATTTAAAGATATCGGTAGAGTCCCCCAAAAAAGATTTTTCTAAGACGGTGGTAGTGTGGTCTACGGGACAAGTTTCTATACAGGATTAGTTATATGAAAACTAAAAAATTAAAAATTAAAAATTTTAAAAAAGGATTCACCCAAGCACTAAGTTTGACATTATGGTTCTTGCGCAAACTGTTTGTAAAAGAACCTCCCTATTTAAAGAAAACATTGTATATGCGAAACAAATCATACAAAACCATAGGGGAAGCTATGCCAAACTTAGTGTCTGGATTTACCCTCATTGAAATGCTGGTTTCGGTTTCGATTTTTACGATTGTGATGACCATAAGCTTGGGCGCCATCTTTGCCATGAATGATTCAAATAAAAAAGCCCAGATTACACGAACGGTAATGGATAATTTGAATTTTGCCATGGAAAGCATGTCCAGAAATTTGCGCATAGGTTCGGAATATCATTGTGATGCGGATAATGCGTTACCGGGAACCATCATCCTTGTAAACGATTGCACTAACGGAGCAACATCCATAGCGTTTGAGGGGTACAAAGGAGATCCAAATAACACAGAAGATCAAATTGTTTATCGCTTTAATGACACAACGCATCAAATTGAGCGGTCCGTTGATTCTGGTGCCACCTTTTTAGGACTAACCGCTCCCGAACTTTCTATTGATACGATGGATTTTTTTGTTATCGGCACGGGAGCAGGGGATTCAAAACAGCCCCGCGTGATTATTGTAGTTAGAGGGAGTGTGTTTTATAAAAAAGGAGTCAAATCCGCTTTTAATGTTACAACGACGGTATCGCAAAGAAAAATCGATTCATGAGCAAATTAAAAATTAAAAATTTAAAATTTAAAATTAACCCAAATGGCTTCACTCTCATTGAAACGCTAGTGGCTATATCTATTTTGACGATCGCTATCGTGGGGCCTCTTACAATAGTTTCTCGCGGTGTTTTTTTCTCAAATTACGCTAAGGATCAAATTACCGCCGTTTATTTATCCCAAGAAGCGATTGAATATTTACGCAATAGGCGCGATGCAAATATCATCACATCCGGCACTTGGAACCAATATAAAACAAACATCATCAATCCGTGCATGATTGTTACTAATCCTGACGGATGCGCTATTGATGTTACCGTTCCCGATTCCGATTCCGATGATATAAGTCGTGCAGACATTATTCCCTGTGATTTTTTAGGTTGCCCGAATCTCAACCGCAATATTATTGACGGTACTTACGGTTATGGAACTGATCCAGATTGGGAAACATCGCAATTTAAGCGCTTTGTGAAGGTTTATAGCCAGTCGACAGTAGGAACCGAAGACCCTTATGATGCCAACGAACTTCGCGTTGAGGTTAAAGTGGAATGGGTGAACGGAGTTACTGTTAAAAATTTTGTCATTAACGAGAGTTTGTTTAACTGGCAGTAATGGAGCAGGAGTTAAGAGTTAAGAATTAGGAATTAGGAATTTATGAAACTAAAAACTATAAATTTACCCACCAAAATTTTCAAAGAAAATTTAGGAGGGCGAGAACTAAAAACTACCCAAGGCGGGTTCGTTTTAGCACTTGCGGTTTTACTCTCCGCCATTGTCCTTTCCATCGGCCTTTCGGTTTTTAACATCATCAGTAAAGAGATTATTTTGGCGTCTTCCGGACGGGAATCGCATTTCGCTTTTTATGCCGCCGATACCGCCGTTGAGTGCGCTCTGTTTTGGGATGTTAAACAGGGAATTTTCCCGACATCAAGCGACAGTCTTTTATACGGCTATGAGGTGGATGAGTACGGCAAAAGTGGCCTTGCGTCTTGCGACGAGGTAAGCATTATTTACAATGCTGATTCAAATCCTGATGGAATTAAGGTTATAGACGAAAGTCCAACCGCCGCTACAAGCACTTTCAGTTTCAATGGCGCTCACTATTGCGCCCTCGTGACGGTTGCCAAATACTCAAACGGAGAGACTATGGGGACGACAATAGAAGCAAGAGGTTACAATACTTGCGTTCTTTCCGACCCCATCCGCATGGAACGCGCTATTCGCCTTAGCTACTAGAGGCCAATTAATAGTTCCCAGTCTATAGTTGATAGAAAATACATAAATCTTTGTAGAACCTTTGTTTTTAGGGGATATTTTACTATACTGACTGTATAAATATGCCAATTCAATCCCCCAAAAAAGAAGCCCAAAAAAGAATTTTAAAACTTCGCGAATCAATTTCCCGCCACATTAAGCTTTATCACGAAGAGGATAGGCCGGAAATTTCCGACGAAGCTTACGACGCGCTTTTTAAGGAGCTCATTTCGCTTGAAGAGAAATATCCGAAGTTTAAAACAAACAATAGTCTCACTTTACGCATTGGCGGAGCGCCAAGCAAAGAATTTATAAAGGTTCGCCATGACATAAAACAATGGTCTTTTGACAATGTATTTGATTTCGAAGAATTAAAAGGATGGGAAGAAAAAACTTTTCGTTTTTTGGGAAAGAAAGGAATAATGCGCAGACCGTCTTATGTATCCGAACTTAAAATAGACGGACTTAAGGTTGTGCTGACTTACAAAGACGGAATTTTTATTCGTGGCGCCACCCGTGGCGATGGAGAAATAGGCGAAGACATAACTAATAATTTAAAAACCGTAAAAAATATACCGCTTAGACTTTCGCAAAAAATTTCCATGACCGTTATGGGGGAGGCTTGGATGAAAAAAAGCGAACTTGTTTATATAAATAAAGAACGAAAAAAAGAAAACCTCGCTATTTATGCCAATACCCGTAATTTGGCCGCGGGCACTCTTCGCCAACTTGATCCGAAAGTGGTCGCCTCGCGTAATATTCAAGTTTTTGCATACGATATTGATGGTTTTTGGGGAGGTAATACGCCAAAAAACCAGTTTGAAGAACTGGCTCTCCTTAAACAATTAGGGTTTTCAGTAAATCCTGCTTATAGACACGCTCTATCGCTTGATGAGATAGAAAAAATGTATAAAGAGTGGTCTTTAAAGCGCGATAAAGAAGAATATGGGATTGATGGTTTGGTTGTAAAAATCAATGAGCGCGAATTATGCAATACGCTTGGTTATACCGCCAAATCGCCAAGGTGGAGTATTGCCTATAAGTTTAGAGCTGAAGAGGCAACGACTATTCTTGAAGATATACAAGTGCAAGTAGGGCGTACTGGAGCAATTACCCCCGTGGCTCATCTAAGACCAGTGCGAATTGCGGGTTCTCTTGTTAAAAGAGCGACACTTCACAACATGGATGAAATTGAAAGACTTGGTATTAGGATAGGCGATACTGTAATGCTTCGCAAAGCAGGCGATGTAATACCTGAAATCTTCGGAGTTCTCAAAGAGTTACGTATTGGGAAAGAAAAAAAATTTAAAATGCCGGAAAAATGTCCGGTTTGTAGAACCACGCTTGTAAAAGAGACGGCCGGAAAAGGGCAATCAGTGGCATTTTATTGTCCGTCGAAAACTTGCCCCGCAAAACATCGCGAAGGATTCATTCATTTTGTCGGTAAAAAAGGTTTGAATGTTGACGGGCTCGGCGAAAAAATTATTTACGAATTCTTGGATATCGGCCTTGTTCAGAATATTCCGGATATTTTTAAATTAAAAAAAGAGGATATTGAAGGACTTCTGGGATTCGGCGAGAAATCAGCGGAAAATCTGATTAGCGCGATTAATACTTCCAGAAAAGTCGCCCTCGCTAAATTTTTACATGCGCTTGGAATCCGCCATGTGGGGGAGGAAACCGCGCGTGATATTGCCAACAATTTTGGTACGATTAAAGCCATACTTTCTGCAAAAGAAGAAGATTTTGTCAGAATAGAAGGTGTTGGAGAAAAATCCGCGCGTTCTATAACAGAATATTTGAAGGATTCACAAAATAAAAAGATAATAGGCGAACTCCTGATTTATTTAAAAATAGAGAATCCCCAAAAATTGAAAAATAAAAATTTAGAACTTAAGGGATTTACTTTTGTGTTAACGGGGACGCTTTCCAAAATGTCGCGGGACGTAGCTAAAGAAGAGATATTAAAACGAGGAGGGAGTGTGCCCGGAAGCGTTTCTGGAAAAACAAGTTTTGTCGTGGCTGGAGATAATCCGGGTTCAAAATTAGATGAGGCAAAAAAACTAGGGGTGAAAATTCTCTCGGAAGACGAATTTATCAAATTACTTAAACTTTGATACGATAAGATTAATGCAATTAAATGATATAGAAAAATTAGCCGAACTTTCGCGTATTTCTCTAAGTAAAGAAGAAAAAGAGAGTTTTCTTTTTGACCTCAAAAATATTTTGGCGTATGTGGATGAAATAAAAGAGGTAGCAGACAAAACGCCTAAAAAAGAAGTAGGGGAACTTCGCAATGTAATGCGCGGGGATACGCTTTATGAAAAACCGCTTGCCACAAAAGAAGAAATTTTAAGAAATGTTCCCGACCGTGACGGAGATTATGTAAAAGTGAAACAGATATTTTAGGCTAATGTCATGTTGATTGATTTAAAAAATTTAACAATAACTAAAGCGAGTATTCATTTAAAAAATGGAGATTTTACCGCTCGTGAATTAACAGAAGCGTATTTAAAAGAAATTAAAGAAAAAAATTCCTCCATTAATGCCTATTTGGAGATTTTTAAAGACGCAACATCCCAAGCCGATACCGCGGACGCGGCTTTAAAAAGCGGTAAAGGCGGAGCGCTCACAGGAATTCCGATTGCTGTTAAGGACAATATTTTAATAAAAGGTGAAATTGCAAGCGCTTCATCAAAAATTCTTTCTAATTACACGGCGACATACGATGCGACTGTTATATCTAAATTAAAAAATGAGGGAGTGGTTTTTTTGGGTCGTACTAATATGGATGAATTCGCCATGGGGAGTTCTACGGAAAATTCCGCTTATGGTGTTACTAAAAATCCCCATGATGAAAAACGTGTGGCTGGGGGCTCTTCTGGCGGGTCGGCAGCAGCTCTTGCTATGGGTGGAACCTTAGCTTCATTAGGGTCTGATACAGGCGGTTCAATCAGGCAACCATCGGCCTTTTGCGGTGTTGTGGGGCTAAAAACGACCTATGGGGCGGTGTCTCGTTTCGGACTAATGTCTATGGGCTCTTCACTTGACCAAGTCGGCCCAATAACCAAAACAGTTTGCGACGCCGAAATTATTTTTAACGCCATTTCCGGACACGATAAGTTTGACAGCACTTCGGTGCCGGAAAATCAACGCAACGCGTCCGCAAAGTCAAAAAAAACAATAGGAGTTCCTCACTCTTTTATAGAACGCGAAGGAATTGATAAAGAAGTACTTTCCAATTTTAAAGAAACAATTGAAAAATTAAAGAAAAACGGATACGAAATAAAAGATATTGAATTACCGCATCTTAAATATTCCTTGGCGGTTTATTACATAATAATGCCTGCGGAAGTTTCCACCAATTTGGCGCGTTTTGACGGTGTTCGGTATGGGGTGCGCAAAGAAGGAAAAACACTTCTTGATTCATATAAAAAAACCCGCGGGGAAGGTTTTGGGAAAGAAACAAGGCGTCGCATAATG
Organism: uncultured Candidatus Saccharibacteria bacterium; assembly: GCA_964364185.1. Taxonomy (GTDB): domain Bacteria; phylum Patescibacteriota; class Minisyncoccia; order Phycocordibacterales; family VMEP01; genus JAUYLU01. The sequence continues at coordinate 2,243 of CAYIKU010000006.1, read as the reverse complement.
TTAGGAACTTACGTTTTATCTTCCGGCTATTATGACGCTTACTATAATAAAGCGACATCCGTACGAGTGCTTTTAGAAAAAGATTTTCGCGACGCTTTTGAAAAAGTTGACGCCATAGCTACTCCCACTACGCCGACGCCCGCGTTTAAAATCGGCGAAAAAACAGGAAATCCCCTAGAAATGTATTTGGCGGATATTTTTACCGTGCCGGTGAATCTCGCAGGCGTTCCCGCAATATCTATTCCTTCCGGCAAAACAGAGTCAGGCCTTCCTCTCGGATTTCAACTTATTGCTCCTTGGTGGGGGGAAGCATCGCTTTTTGAAATCGGCAGATTTCTCGAACAATAGTTTTTACTCTTAATACACAATACTTAATACTGTATACTAATTATTAAGCATGCCTGCGCCACTTTTTGAGCCGCGTTTTTTAAATATAGATTTTTTATTCAACCAAGTGTATGTTTTTTTTCGTTGGGTTTTTGGCGGGTCGCCAAATTCATCGGGTGGTGGCGAGGGAAATAGTAGTACGGGCGCTGACGGAAGCGAGTTTTACTATTATTCGCCCGATGGATCGCAAAATTATATAAATGGCGGCGTGGGCGCTGACGGAAGCGGTTTTTACGATCCGCCTCTCCTTTTTTCATTGATTAAAGCCATCCTTCCCATACTTTCAATTTTTCTAATTACCATAATTATTTATTCTCTTATCCGTATTCGTGAGGTGCGAAAAGCAGAAAAAGAAGAATCGGAGGAGATTGTTCCTTACAATCCCGATCCTTTGCCTAAGCACGAAAAGTGGCAGGTAGTTATGGATCATATAGATTCCACCAATCCTTCGGAGTGGAAGTTGGCGATTCTTGAAGCGGATAATATACTCGATGAGATGATACGCCGTATGGGATATAGCGGAGAAAATTTAGGAGAAAGATTAAAAGCCATTGAACCATCCGATTTTTCAAGCATTCAGAACGCTTGGGAGGCGCACAAAATACGAAATAAAATAGCTCACGAGGGTTCAGAATTTTTTCTTTCCCAGCGCGAGGCAAAACGCATTGTTGGTTTATACGAACAAGTTTTTAGAGAGTTTGATTTTATTTGATTATATATGCGCGGTCGATGGGATTTGAACCCACGTTCTCCTCCGTGACAGGGAGGCGCTTTCGACCAGCTAAGCTACGACCGCAAAACAAATACATCCGGTTTTTAATCGGGTGCCGATGAATGGAATCGAACCATTGTCTAAGGCTTATGAGTCCTTCGTTCTACCATTGAACTACATCGGCTAAAATAATTTTTCTAAAATTATTCGCCCGTCCCGAGGGGATTAGGGCATAATCGCTCGGTGAAGTTAGGTTAATTTCGTGCCTGTCACCCACGATTACTTGTTGCGGGGGCCCGACTCGAACGGGCGTCTCAAGGTTATGAGCCTTGTGAGATACCACTTCTCTACCCCGCGATATATATTTTCAAATTTTTCAACAATTAACCTTGCAATAAGCTCATAACCTCGGTTATTCGCGCTATTGGTCTTTTTCGGAGATACCACTTCCCTGCCTGCCGGCAGGTCTATCCCGCGATATTTAGAAACAACAAAAAACGCTTTTGAAAGCGTATGGAGAATTATACACATAAGCTATAAATTGGGCAATCATATAAAACCTTGACATAATTTTCATATGGCTTTATAAGTAAGGAAGAATCACTACTTATTTTAGGGGGTGAGAAATGCCAAAATTGTTCATTTTATTTTTTCTTGCGGCTATTATGTCGCCTACTATGGCTATCATGTCGCCTACCATAGGAAAGAAAAATCCTGTCGATTGGTTAAATATTCAAACGAGTAAAGATGAAATATCAGCCTATCAACGAGTATGGAAAGAGATAGGGTTTGACGATTGCGGTTGTAGGGTTTCTATTCTAACCACAGGCCTGATTAAGATTGTCATTTTGCGTAATTTTGAAGAGCGGCACTTAGAAACCGTAGACGATGTTGATGACTTAATTTTTGCTATAGTAAATTCAGAAGGACGATTCTTGGAATTTTTTGCCAGAGAGAAATCCAAGGCAAATTATTTAAACTATGCAAAAGATTCTATAAACAATCAGAAGGAGGAAACAAAAATTTTCGATAAATACAGAAGAGTAATCAATTGTCTTAGCCCCGCTCCGTCAGAGTACATACGTGATATTCGAGAGCAAATCAAGAAATTTTACAACTTAAGGGCAGATAATATAGAACTCCC
>CAYIKU010000005.1:9754-24428 GCA_964364185.1 uncultured Candidatus Saccharibacteria bacterium | reverse complement strand
CGATTCTCGCATTCCGCATCGAACAAGGTGAGAAAGGAATAAACAGGCACACCGCTGTGCCTGTGTCGAGAATCGAAAAGCGGAGCGATGTTTTGCGAGTACGCAAAACCGCGAGCTGAGGCTACGACCGAGGTGAGTGGCGACAAACCGAGAGTTGTAGCCGATTCTCGCATTCCGCACAGCCACAAAAATAACTGCTATTTTAAGAGTTTGTTTTTACGTTGTCGTTTATTATTTTAACAAAACCATAAATCTTGATACAATTTAGACATTAAAATGAACGGAATAAAAAATTTCAACGAGTTAGCGATAAATTCAGGGAGAAAAACAGTTTTGGAAATTGCCGAAGTTGCGCTTAATTCAATTGATACGCAGAAAGCAATAAAAGAAAAAATACTCCTTAAGGATGGTAAGATTTATATTGAAGATTATTCATACTCGCTTGAAAAGATAAGAAGAATTTCAGTTATTGGCGTGGGTAAATGCGCAATGGAAGCTGCTTCCGTACTCGAGGAAATTCTAGGAGATTTTCTTTATGGAGGTATTGTTCTTGATGTTTATGAATCGAACAAATGTACTTTGCGAAAAATAGAATGTTTTATCGGTACTCACCCCTTACCCTCGGAAAAAAACATTGAAGTAACAAAAAAAATCATAGGAGTCTTGAATAAATTAGATGAAGAAAATCTTGTTATTTTCATAATATCGGGTGGCGGGTCAACTCTGCTTTGTCTTCCCGATGAAGGAGCGAATTGTTTAGACGAAAAACTTATTATCGGAGAGCTCATACGCAAAGGTGCCGATATACGCGAAATTAATACCGTTAGAAAACACTTGTCTTTGGCGCGAGGCGGTCATCTAGCCAAATATGCGTACCCTGCGCATGTTATATCGCTGATTTTCTCGGATATTCCCGGTAATGATATTGAATTTGTGGCATCAGGACCGACCATTAAAGATACAACCACAATCGATGATGCAGATAGAATACTAATCAAGTATGATATTTTAAAATCATGCGATCTTACTCACTGCAGTCTCACGGAAACTCCCAAGGACGATATTTATTTTGAAAAAATAAACAACATTTTATTCATGTCCAATCTAGTTGCGCTTGAAGCAATGGAAAATAAGGCGAGAGAATTGGGATTTTCTGCAAAAATAGTTAATGATAAATTAAGTGGAGAAGCACGAAACGTCGGGATATTGATTGCTGGCGATTTAAAAAAAAGTATGAACAAAACGGTACTGCTTTATGGGGGCGAGACAGTAGTAACTGTGAAAAATGGTGGCAAGGGTGGTCGTAATCATGAACTTGCCCTTTCCGCACTGAATTCCATAGGAAAGGACGAAATAATTTTATCTTTTAATACCGATGGTTACGATAATACCGACCACGCCGGAGCTTTATGCGATTCAGCTACAAAGGAAAAATCCGTTAAACTTAAAATGAATCCGCAAGATTTTCTTAAAGAACATCGTTCCTATGATTTTTTCGAAAAAACTGGCGATTATCTGGAAACCGGCCACACCGGCTCAAATGTTTCGGACCTAATAATTGCAATTAAAAATAATGAATAACAAATCAAATAAACTTATACTATGGTTTAAAGAGCTCGCCATAGAAGATATCAGTCTTGTCGGCGGTAAAAATGCCGCTTTGGGCGAAATGCTTTCTAAACTTACCCCATTAGGCATCAACGTACCCGACGGGTTTGCAGTTACTGCACACGCCTATAACTACTTTATTGATTCAACTGGTCTCCGTAATAAAATAGAGAAATTACTTGAAGGCCTTGATACATATAACATTGAAAATTTAAAAAAACGAGGATTAGCTGTTCGCGAAGCCATACTTAGCGCTGAATTGCCTGATGACCTCAAAGAGGCGGTAATAGAATCTTACAATGAAATGGCTAAGATATATGGCAAAAATCCAGATATGGCAGTGCGTTCATCCGCCACAGCCGAGGATTTGCCCGGCGCGTCGTTTGCCGGCCAGCAGGAAACATATCTTAATGTGGTGGGGTACGATGCGATTCTTGAGTCAGTTAAAAAAGCTTTTGCGTCGCTTTTTACCGACAGAGCTATTTCGTACAGGGAAGATAAGGGTTTTTCGCATTTTGATATTGCACTTTCAGTTGGTGTTCAGAAAATGGTCAGAAGCGATCTTGCTTCAAGCGGTGTTGCTTTTTCAATAGACACCGAAACAGGTTTTGATAAGGTTGTAATTATAAATGGTTCATATGGTCTTGGCGAAATGGTAGTGCAAGGCAAAGTTATTCCGGATGAGTTCGCCATTTTTAAACCAACACTCAAAAACTTTAAACCCATAATTTCAAAAACACTTGGCAAAAAGTATCAGAAATTAGTTTATTCCCAAAATGCCACACAAATTGAAAATGTTCCCTCCGAAGATTTAAATCGCTATTGTTTAACTGACGAGGAAATCTTAAAACTTGCAATTTGGACCGTTCAGATTGAAAAATATTTTTCCGACAAACACAATCGCTATCAGCCGATGGACATAGAATGGGCCAAGGACGGCAAGACAGGAGAACTTTTCATAGTTCAGGCAAGACCAGAAACAATACATTCTCTTGCAGATAAAAATGTATACAAGGAATACGTACTCAAAGAAAAGAGTCGTTGTTTGGCCAAAGGTACGGCAGTCGGTTCTAAAATAGCAACTGGCAAAGCAAGAGTTATCAAAGATACGAAAGATATCAACCAATTTCAAAAAGGAGAAATTTTAATAACAGAAATAACTGACCCCGATTGGGAACCGATAATGAAAATTGCGTCGGCTATCGTTACAGATAAGGGTGGCCGGACTTCCCACGCTGCTATTGTGTCCCGCGAGCTCGGCATACCAACTATCGTTGGGTCTGGCAACGGATCGGAAGTTTTAACGACCGGCTTGGCTGTGACAATAGATTGTTCATCGGGCGGAACAGGATTTGTTTACGAGGGCGAACTCGCGTTTGATGTTCTTGAACATCGTTTAGATAAAATACCAACAATCAAAACAAAAATTATGATAAATATTGGCGCCCCCGATGAGGTGTTCCAGTACCATATTTTACCGGTTTCTGGTGTCGGTTTAGGGCGGCTAGAGTTTATAATTGCTTCTCATATTCAGATACATCCTAATGTTTTAATAAATTATGAAAAAATCAAAAGCTCCGGCAATTATGAGAATATAGTGTCTAAGGTTGAAGAACTGACGGTTGGGTATAAGGATAAAAAACAATATTATGTTGACGAATTAGCTGAAGGTATTGCAAAAATAAGCGCCACTTTTTGGCCCAATCCGGTTATTATTCGCTTTTCTGATTTTAAGACGAACGAATATAGAACACTTATCGGTGGCGAGCTTTACGAACCGGAAGAAGAAAATCCCATGCTTGGATGGCGAGGAGCATCGCGATATTATCACCCTGATTTCAAGGAGGCATTCGGTTTTGAGTGTCTGGCTATTAAAAAAGTTCGCGACGAATTTGGCCTCAAAAATGTCATTCCCATGGTGCCATTTTGCCGTACACCAGAAGAGGGAAAATCGGTAGTTGCCATAATGAAAGAGTACGAATTGGATAGAGATAAGGATAAAGAATTGAAAATATATATTATGTGCGAGATTCCATCCAACATAATATTAGCAGATGAGTTTCTTGATATTTTTGACGGCATGTCCATCGGTTCAAATGACCTTACTCAACTGACGCTCGGTTTAGATCGCGATTCAAATATCGTTAATAAGATTGCCAACGAAAACAACGCATCAGTCAAAATATTAATTGAGCAGATTATAAAGAAGACCAGGATGCGTGGTAAATATATCGGTATTTGCGGTCAGGCACCATCTGATTTTCCGGATTTTACAGAATTTTTGGTTAGCAAAGGAATCGAGAGCATATCTTTAAATCCGGATACAATTATAAAGACATTAATGGTCATTGCCGAAAAAGAAAAATTATGAAAGTAGCATTTTTTAAACTAGAACCGTTAGAAAAAAATTATATTAAAAACCATGAATCAATGGCTGGTCACGAGCTGTTGTTTTTTGATCATATATTAAGTAAAGACGATATACCTGACAACATTTCTTTCGAGGTAGCGTCAGTTTTTGTCGATTCTATTATTGACAGTGAAGTTATTAGTAAATTACCGAATTTAAAAATGATTGCTACGCGGTCCACCGGATATGACCATATTGATATGGAAACAGCCAAGAAGAACGGTATTGTTGTAACCAATGTTCCCGCATATGGAGAAAATACAGTGGCCGAATTTACTTTTGCTCTTTTGCTTACGCTATCAAGAAAAATCTTTGAAAGCCATCATAGGATAAAAGAAGAGGGCAGTTTTAATCTTAATGGCCTTCGTGGATTTGACCTTAAGGGCAAAATACTCGGTGTGGTTGGTACCGGCAGAATAGGCGTGCACGTAATCAAAATAGCAAAAGGTTTTGATATGAAAGTAATAGCCAATGATACATTCCCGAACAAGGATTTAGCGAAGGAGATGGGATTTGAGTATGTATCCCTTGAAGAAGTTCTTGAAAAAAGCGATGTTATTACCCTACATGTGCCTTATATTAAAGAAACACATCATCTTATAAATAAAAATAATACTAAATTAATAAAAAAAGGTGCTTACTTAATTAACACCTCACGCGGTAGTATTGTTGAAACTGAAGCATTGGTTGGTGCGCTTAAAAACGGCAATCTTGCTGGAGCCGGTCTTGATGTGTTGGAAGAGGAGGGCGCGATAAAAGATGAATTGAATTTTCTGACACAAGGTCATCCCGAAGAACACAACTTAAAAACGATTCTTGCCGACCATGTTTTAATCGACATGCCCAATGTAGTCATTACTCCGCACAATGCCTTCAACACATTTGAAGCATTACAAAGAATTCTGAACACGACGCTTTGGAACATAAGCTCATTTGCCAAAAGCGAAGTGGTAAATATTGTTAAATAATTATGTCTTTAATCAAATTTGTAGATGGATGCGTTATTTTTGATTCTCGCGGCGACAAAACAATAGAAATTACAGTTAAGCTTGATAACGGTAAATCAGTTTTTGCTTCCGTGCCACATGGTAAAAGTCGCGGCAGTTTTGAGGCACAGGAAATGGAACCGGAGCAGGCAGTTGATAATATAAAAAACTTCATCAAATCCGCTATTACCGGGCTTAACCCGCTAAACCAAAAAGAAATTGACGATGAAATGATAAAAATTGACGGGACACCGAATAAATCAAAACTTGGCGCGAACGCCATCCTCGGAGTATCACTTGCTTGCGCTAAAGCTGGCGCTGTGACGAAAGGTTTACCTTTATGGCGACATTTACGTAATATATACGGCGGTGAAGGTAAGCCGAAGCATTCGCCAAGATTATTTGCAAATATCATAAATGGCGGGCTTCATGCCAAAAACGAATTGCTGTTTCAGGAATATATAGTTATTCCAAAATCACACAATGCCAGCAAGTCGTTGGAGATAATTAGGAAAATCTATAATGCCACGAAGAACATTCTTGACGCTACTGGTCGAGGCGAAGATATAGGAGATGAGGGTGGTTTTGCGCCAGTTTTTAAAAATTATTTTGAACCATTCGAAATACTGAAACAAGCAGTAAATGAAACCGGGCTAAACGGAGAAATTGATTTTGGCCTTGACGCGGCTGCAAACAATATAAATATTGGAGAAAAGGAACTTTTTCTCGCTTACGAAAAAATGAAAAATAACTACAATTTGCGGTATTTGGAAGATCCTTTTTCAGAAGACGATTTTGATAAATTTGCTTCGTTGCTCTTTAAATTTAGAAACGACATTACAGTAGCTGGTGATGATCTGACTGTTACCAACCCGGAGAGAATGAAAAACGCAAAAGAAACAAACAGTATAAACGGCATAATAATAAAACCGAATCAAATTGGCACCATCAGCGAAACAATTAATGCAATAAAACAGGCAAAGGATTGGGGCTGGCTAGTCGTAGTTTCGCATCGCAGTGGCGAAACAATGGATGATTTCATTGCCGATTTGGCTTTTGCAGTTGAAGCAGACGGTCTAAAAGCAGGGGCTCCTTTCCAAAAAGAGCGACTGGCAAAATACGAACGGCTAGCAATGATAGAAAATAAAGGGTATTAACCGCAGGGCAAGCCCTGCACCCACTACCGAGCACCACTTTTGAATATATAGCAAAAGTGGTGCTCGGCTCCTCGCTCGTTGAAATAATAAATTATTATAAATAATCATAAAAAAGTTAATTTTTACCCCCAACCATTAATTTTTCTAAAAACTAATTCTGGATTAAATGCTTGCAGTACAAACACCTTTTTGATAGACTACTCGGATATGAATTCAGAAAAAACAGATGTTAATAAAAACGCAATCAACAGCATGTTTAACGCCGGAGCCCATTTCGGCTACCAGCGCACGCGGCGCCATCCGTCCGTAAAATCTTACATTTTTGGAAGCAAAAATCGCGTAGACATCATTGATCTTGAGAAAACAATCCGCCTTCTTGAAGAGGCCAAAACTTTTGTAAAAACCGTGGCTATCTCTGGCAAACAGGTTCTTTTTGTCGGCACTAAGCCGGAAGCCCGCGTTGTGGTGGCGCGCGAAGCGTCGCGCATAGGAATGCCTTTCGTTACCAAGCGGTGGATTGGCGGAATTCTTACTAATTTTCCAGAAATTAAAAAGCGCATAGACCGCTATCAGGATCTGATGAAAAAAAAAGAAGAAGGGGCGTTAAATATATATACTAAAAAAGAGCGCGGTATTATAGACAGGGAACTCGCAGAGCTTGATAAAAATTTTAGCGGTTTGATGCCTATGAAAAATATTCCCGGCGCTTTGTTTGTGATTGATTCCAGAAATGAATCAATTGCCATTACGGAGGCACTTAAAATCGGTGTACCCGTGGTAAGTCTCTCTAACTCTGATTGTGATTTGAGAAATGTTCGTTATCCAGTTGTCGGCAATGATTCGGCAATGTCCAGTATCTCTCTTTTTGTGGGAGAGATTACAGAAGCCTACCAGGAGGGACTGACAGAGTTAGTTGGTAAGTTGAAAAGTTTCTAGTTTATTAGGAAGATATAAAAATTTTTTCTGCTTTTAAACTAATGACTATAAACTTATATGATAAAGACTAATTTACTATGATTACTACAGAACAAATTAAAGAACTAAGAGATTCAACTGGCGTATCCGTAATGCAATGTAAAAAGGCGCTCGAAGAGGCGGGTGGAGACATGGAAAAAGCGATTGTGGTGCTCAACAGAAAAAGCCATAATCTTGCGACTAAAAAAATGGGTCGCGAATTCGGTTCCGGGGCCGTACAATCGTATATTCACAATACTGGAACCGTTGGAGCTATGGTCGTTCTTTCCTGTGAGACAGATTTTGTTGCCAAAAACGAAGAATTCAAGGCGCTCGCGTATGATATCGCAATGCAGGTTGTCGCGACTGACCCCAGTTTTTTAAACAAGGAAGATATTAAAGAAGAAAACATTGTCCCAGTAAGAGAACTAATGATGAAAGAAGTGTCGGGTCTAAATAAAGACGACGAAATGAAAGAAAAGATATTACAGGGAAAAATAGACGGCTATTTTAAGGATAAAATTTTACTTGAACAATCATTTATCAAAGACGACTCGCTCACTATAAAAAATATGGTTGAAAGAGCCACGCAGAAATTCGGCGAGAGGATTGAGATTACAAAATTTGTCAGATACTCGTCTATTTTAAAATAGCGTATATAACTTAGTACAATATAAGCGGTTCGTTCTGTCTGTGCGTACACGCAGACGGGTTGGTCGAAATGAAAGTGGCTTTCTTTCTCACTCGCTACCGATTATACTATATCCATGTTATCAGCGATGTTTTTCTTTTTTGCAATAGTGCTTTTGAGCTCGATGATTCTTTATCGTGTTTGGGAAATTCGCGCCGGAAAATTCAACATCGAAGAACTCTCCAGAAAGGAACTTGTTTTTTCTGGCACACATCTCGAAACTCTTAACAATAAGTTTCTTGATTTTTTGCGCGATGTGATACATATTGCTCTCGTGCTTTTAGTGCGTTTGGTAATCGGCGTTCTTTTTATAATCAGGCGCGAGTCAAAACGTCTTTCCACAAAACTTGATCATTTTTTTCTTAACAACGGAACTCTTCACAACAAAGGCTCCGCTTCGCTATTTTTGAAAGATATTGCTAAATATAAGTCGCGTATTAAAAATATTATCCCGTCTAATACAACCGGCAACAAGAAACCGGATTAAGAACAAATCCTTTCTTTTTACTGTTGTTTGTTGTAAGTTGAGGAGTGAAGACGACGAAATACTGAACTCAATAAAGTGAATGTATTGTAGACTGAAAGTCCTGATTTTTTCGAAGGATTGTAAGTTATTCCAGCCACCAAAGCTTTCCCGATAGGTATCAAACAGAACAAGCCTTAAAATTTAGATTAGGATTTAAGTAAGTATTGTCGCCTTAGCTCCCCAGTAGGAAAGCAAGCTTTCTACGGGGCAAGCAGTTGGCCCCATGAGAGCCGGAGTAGCTCAGTTGGTAGAGCAATTGTTTTGCTCCGATATTCTTAAAACTTAAGGTTTTGTTAGAATATCGAGAGTCCTCGATTTTGTAGGTAAATTTGCCAGCATAGCTCAGTTGGTAGAGCAGGGCTTTTGTAAAGCTCAGGTCGCGGGTTCGAATCCTGCTGCTGGCTCCAGAATTAGGCAAATTTTACAAAATCGGGATAAACAATAGGTCGCGAGTTCGAGTCTCGCCTCCGGCTCTCATGGGGTAAATGCTACAACATTTTTGCCTGTCCCGTAGGTGCCGAAGTCGTAAAGACACTCCCAAAAAGGATTTTAGGATTTGTTTTAACGCGTTTTAGTCGTCGTGGCGTTCTTGCGAACACTATCTTGCATTTTCTTCGGTAAGAGAGACACTAATTCTTCTTTTTCTTTAAATCCGTAATAAGTCTTGTCGCCAATCACTATTGCCGGGAGATTTTTTTCTATTTTAAATATAGATAATAGTGTTTTTACAGCCGATAAGTCAAGGTTATAATCAAAAGAATAAATGCGCAAATCAGGGTAAGTTTCTCCTAAGTATGTGAGAATGTACCCCTCTTTTTCGCAGAGAGGACAGTCGCCCGCATTTGAATAGAGGTAAATAATAGATGTTGATTTTAGACCGCATTTTTCTGTTATTTTTTTGCTTAATAGATAGTCTTTTATTTCAAGTAGGGAATAGTAACGTTTAAGACGCAGCACCTCGCTGTTATTACTGCCAAGCTGGCTTTCAGTATAGGATAATTTTGAGCCCAGACTATTGAGCTCTTGTGAGAGCGCCCCGACACCGGCATTTTCGCATGATGTTTCTTGAAGGAGTGCGTATTGTGTTTCAGAAGAGAGGATATCAATCGCAATTTTGTCTTCAATAGAGCGTACTTCAGCAAGTTTCTTATTATTAAAGTAGTTTGAAAAATATATTGCGGTAAAGAAAATAAACGAAGTAATCACTAACACATATACATATTTTTTTGTTTCTATTTTTTGCATATAAACTAGAAAAAATTATTTCCACGTCCCTTTTTTAGAAAGAGCCGTATTATAAACTGCCATAAAGAGCCATGAAGGGACAATGATGCCGTAGATACACATAAAATATATGATATCAATTGGCGAAAGTCTTGTATCTTCGGCTATCCTTTTTCCTGCTAGTATCATAAATAGAAGCATGCCCATAAAAATAATACTCAAAAATAGAAGTGTTCCAGTATAAAGGAAAAATGGGTCAAACGAAAAGGAGGGCACGATTCCTATTTCTTTAATTTCTATAAATTTCTTTACAATATAGTTACCGAGATTAATGAGAATATACCCAACAATGTAAAGTGCGGCAAATACGGAAATGATTCCCGTAGGGAGCATTAACATACCAAAATTACCGTATTTTCTGTTAAAGAAAAGATGCTTATAATCAATCGCGTTTTCAAGTAATCCATGCGCCCAGCGGAGTCTCTGCTTATATAGGTTCTTTAGCGTTTTTGGCACTACCGTGGTCACAAATGCCTTATGTGAGTTGACAATACGATAGTGAGATTCATGCATCCGGAGGGCAATTTCCAGGTCTTCAGTGTTGTGTGCCTTTCGGTAGGGTCCTAAGTCGTCAAACACTCTTTTTCTGAAAATTGAAAATGGTCCCGGGGTTACCTGAATTGCATCTATGGTCCCTAACATTTTTTTGAAAAAAATAACGATGGTATACTCAACATTTTGTATTAATTCAAGGACATGGGTTGGTTTGTAGAGTTTAATCGATGGAATCACCGCCATCACATCACGCTTCTCAAAGTATTTTACAATTTTTTTTAAAGTATCGGGTTCTACGAATGAATCGGCGTCAAGGCACCCGACAAGTTCTGTTTCGATGCGTGCGAGCGCGTGATTAAGCGCCGTATGCTTTCCGCCGTTTTGTTTTTGCAGAAGTTTTATTTGCGGGTATTTTTCAAACCTTCTCGCTACATTCCATGTATTGTCTGTTGATCCATCGTCCACAATAACAATATTCAATTTGTGTTTTGGATAATCAAGCGCTAGAAGAGAACAAATTGTTTTAACCACCGTGCGCTCTTCATTGAAACATGGCACGATGATAGTGGTGCTAGGATAGCGTTTTAACGAGAGAAGTTCTTTTTCCTCATCTTTTATACTTTTCCGTTTTTCAAAAAAAGTTACCAGTAAAAACACCTGAAAGTAAAGAGACAGGTAGACAAACACGTATACAAGCGCCGTTGATGCTGATTCCATAAATTGTTTAGAGTATACGGTAAAATATAATTTTTTTCAAATTTACACCATTCTCTTTATCTACTATACTTAGAAATTATGGTTATGGTTAAAAATAAGGATAAAAGAAAAAACATGGGGCATCTTCATCCCTTAACGCAAGTAATTAATGATGCGGTATCCATTTTTGCCGAGATGGGGTTTACTGTGGCATTAGGGCCAGAAATTGAAATTGAACGCTATAATTTTGATGTACTCAATATTCCCGAGAATCACCCGGCCCGCGATATGTGGGATACATTTTGGTTAAAAAATAATACATTAGGCCAGCTTCTTCGCACCCATACATCATCTGTACAGGCGAGATACATGGAAAAAACCAATCCCCCGATAAGGATAATTTCCCCCGGCAAGGTTTTCAGATACGAAGCAACTGATGCTACCCACGAAGCGCAATTTTATCAGATAGAAGGGTTAATGATTGACAAAACTACAACACTCGCTCATCTCAAAGGAACACTTGAATTTTTTTTCACCAAATTTTTTGGAAAGAAAACAAGTATCCGTTTTCGTCCATCGTATTTTCCTTTTGTTGAACCGGGAGTTGAAGTTGATATTTCTTGTTTTAAATGCGGAGGAAAGGGCCTAAAACCCCCTAAAGAAGGTTCAGCCGACCGCCCAGAGGGCGGTTTCGGTTGTTCAATATGCAAACAAAGCGGTTTTATAGAAATTATGGGGGCAGGGATGGTACAACCATATGTTTTAAATCAAGCGGGCATTGATTCGCGTAAATATCAGGGTTTTGCTTTTGGTGCCGGCATAGACCGTCTCGCAATGTTAAGGTATGGAGTTGACGACATAAGATTGTTTTATCAGGGAGATTTAAGATTGGTTAACCAATTCTAAAATTATGAAAGTTTCTTACAATTGGCTAAACCATTATTTACACAGTCATACTGAAAAAAACGGCAGCAAAACATATAAATTACCGTCGCCTGAAAAAATTGCCAAACTTCTTATTTTTAACGCTTTTGAAGTAGAATCTATTGAAAAAGTTGGGAATGATTTTGTTTTTGATGTAAAGATATTACCAAACCGGTCGCACGACTGTTTTTCCCATAAAGGAATCGCGCGCGAAATTGCACGCCTTCTCAATAAAACCATATATTCCGAAAAATTTACTGATTATAAGGTAACTTCTAAAAAAGAAGTATATATAGATATTAGAGAGCCGAAGCTATGTTCTCGTTATATGGGCGTGGTTGTTGAAGGAATAAAAATCGGTCCATCACCGGACTGGCTTAAGGAGCGACTTTTATCGATAGGCCAACGTTCTATTAATAATATCGTTGATATTACTAATTTCATTATGTTCGAAATTGGCCAGCCGATTCATGCGTTTGACGCAGATAAACTGACAGAGAAAAAAGGAAACCCCCATATTGTTGTTAGAAACGCGCGCGACGGCGAAAAAATGAATCTTCTTGATGGAAAAGAAATAGCTCTAAATTCTAAAATGCTTATTATTGCAGATTCTGATAAGGCATTAGCCATTGCCGGCGTTAAGGGCGGAAAAATAGCGGAAATAAGCGATACGACTAAGAATATAGTTATTGAGAGCGCAAACTTTGAGCCGGTTCAAGTTCGCAAAACTTCGCGCGCGCTTGGAATTCGTACGGATTCTTCCGCTCGTTTTGAACATGGAATCAGTCCCGTTCTTGCGGAAGAAGGAATACGGCTTGCCATTGAAATAATGCTTGAAATCGCAAGCGACAAGAATACAAAAATCGGCTCCATATCAGATTCATATCCCAAAAAATGCCAACCCTATAAATTGGGTGTAAGCTCATATGAAGCAAATAAGTTGCTCGGTACAAAATTAAAAGATAAAGATATAGCCAGAATTCTTACGCAACTTCATTTGCCGTTTGAAAAAATTAATCCGCTCAAACAAGTTTTAAAACTCGCGCCGGAATTCGCCGGTGTTCCGTATAAATATGGCGCCAGTGTTTCTTATGACGCACCCGGTGCTTTCGACTGCTCTTCGTTCGTTTCATATATTTACGCGCAGGCTGGTATAGGGCTCCCGCGCATGACTCCCGACCAATATTCTTATACCGAAGAGATAAAAGGTAATCCTAAACCCGGAGATATTGTATTTTCGAATACCGGTGAAGGGAAAATTTATTATGAATCAATAGAGTTTATGTCTGGAAAAGTAAAAACCGGAAATGGTGTTGACCATGAGGGGATTTATTTGGGAGAAGGGAAAGTGATTCACTCAACTCGCAAGAAAGGCAAGGTAGTCATTGAAAATTTAAAAGAAAGCGAATCGTTTAAAAATATCACCGGAATTCGTCGCGTAATTTTATCCAAAGATCCGAGATTTGTCGTGACTGTCCCGCCCGAACGCCTCGACCTTATGTCCACACGCAGTTTTTTGACGTCTGGAATTAAAGAAGATTTGATTGAAGAAATCGGCCGAGCTTACGGATATAAAAAAATAAAAGGAGTTATGCCGAAACAGATAAAACAGAAAGAAATCAATAGGGAGTTTTATTATGCCGATAAAATTCGCGAAATTTTGGCTAAAGAAGAATTTTCAGAAGTGATGACTTATACGTTTAGAAGTCAGGGTGAAATTGAGGTCGAAAATCCGCTTGCATCGGATAAAAAATTTTTACGTTCGTCTTTGGGGGATGGATTGTCCGATTCATTTGCCCTCAATAGCAGTACGCTTCCTTTATTGGGTATCAGTAATATTAAACAGGAGAAAATTTTTGAAATAGGCAAAGTATTCAAAAAAAATAAAGAATTTACTCAACTCGGATTAGCCGTAGATGGCCAATCAATCGCCAACAGCGCAAAAGATGCACTTTCCCGCGCGCTTAAAGTTGAGATTAATGGAGAAACCAAGGGGAATATATTTCTTATAGATTTTGATGCATTGCTTGAAAAATTACCTGAACCTAAACAAGAAAAAATATCAACGAAAGCAAAAAAACAAATCCGCTATAAACACATCAGCCAATACCCATTTGCCCTACGCGATATCGCGGTGTTTACGCCGGCAAAAATTAAAAGTAATGCCGTGCTTGAAATAATAGAAAAAGAAGCCGGCATATTACTTGTACAGAAAAAACTTTTTGATGTGTTTGAAAAAACCCATACCGACGGTACAAAAAAAGTTTCCTACGCGTTTAATCTTGTATTCCAGTCTGATGAACACACATTCTCTGACGGAGAGATAAATAAAATAATGGATAATATTACAGGCGCGCTTAATAGTAAAAACGGATGGCAAGTAAGATAGGGTCCCATTAGAAGCCGCGGTCACGGGGGTGGTATTATAACAAATTAAGATGATAAAAAGTTTATACGAAAAAATTAACTTAAAGCAAAAATCACGGGAGACCGTGACCTGCTTCTAACGAGATGAAATTAGAAGTTCCATATTACTCGCAATATTTGGACATAGACGACAACTATTGGATGCCGCGAGCTTGCGGTATTTGCTGTCTTAAGATGGTGCTTGGTGTTTATGGAAAGAAGACGGGGGATATTAAAAACATGTGCCGTGCCGGGCAAGCAGAAGGCGGGTATGGCAAGAGCGGTTGGATTCATGAATATCTTGTCACGATTGCTCGCAGGCGCGGCCTCTCTGCTCACCATGAAGAAAAAATGGATGAATTTACCGGACTTAAAAAAATTCTCACATCGTTAAATAATAGTGAACCAGTAATTATTTCGGTATCAAAACTGTCCCTTGGCCAGAGCAAATTTCATATGGTTGTGCTCACTGGCTACGAAGATGGTATCGATGGAGTTCCAAGAGGATTTTATTTCCATGACCCGGAATCGCTTGAT
>CAYIKU010000005.1:0-9654 GCA_964364185.1 uncultured Candidatus Saccharibacteria bacterium | reverse complement strand
TGGTATCGATGGAGTTCCAAGAGGATTTTATTTCCATGACCCGGAATCGCTTGATCGCGAGACCGGACAGTATATTTTTGTGGATATGGAAGATTTCAAAAAAAGTTGGCGGAAAATGGCTATTTTTGTGGCCCCTAGCTTATGAACATATTGGAAGAAAAGGCTTTGATTTAAGGGCTTTTTCTGATATAATACATAGCAAGAAAAGGGCATTAAAATGGCTCTAAAATATAGTCCCGTTAGAAATTATATGGTTAAGAACTTGTTTAAAAGCACTAAAAACCCTTTTTAAATTATGCTTAAAATACACACTACAATCAAAGATTGCGTGGTTAAATATGCTTAAGATTTCATTATTAACTAGCATTTCTTATTTCTAACGGGATGGCTAAAAAAGACGAAAAAGAAGGGGTAAACAAAAAAAGCTCCGGTTTGTCTACCGCGACGAATGTTGCGCAGGCAGGGCATCATTATGACGCTTCTGATATTTCAGTTTTGGAAGGTCTTGAGCCGGTGCGTAAACGTCCCGGGATGTATATTGGTACGACCGGTGTTGACGGACTCCATCATTTAATTTGGGAAATATTCGATAATTCCCGAGACGAAGCGATGGGCGGTTTTGCCGACCACGTTGAAATTGCCCTCCTGCCCGATAACCGAGTTCGCATAGCAGACAATGGTCGCGGTATTCCAATTGATGTACACAAAAAGACGAAAGTTTCCGCTCTAGAAACAGTAATGACTACGCTTCATGCCGGCGGGAAATTTGGAGGCAATGGATACGTGAAAGCAACAGGCGGGCTTCACGGCGTAGGCGCCTCGGTTGTAAACGCGCTTTCATCTTATGCCAGAGTGGAAGTTTACCGCGATGGGGGCCGATACGCCCAAGAATATGCCGCCGGTAAACGCAAAGTCGCGGTAAAGAAGATTGAAAGTTCAAAACTGCACGGTACGATTGTCACCTTTGAACCGGACCCGGAGATTTTTTTAACCAAAAGCGGATTTCAACCAAAGGCTGACCATCCTTTGATTGGCGCAAATTCCTCTGGTGGAAAAGATTGGGTCGCTCCATGGGATTGGAATACGATTGTTTCTCATATGCGCCAGCAGGCCTATTTAGTACGCGGGCTAAAAATAGATATTTTAGATATGCGAAGTTATACCGGGAAAATAAATGAAGAGTCCTATTATCTTTTTGAACTTGGACTCAATACTCCGTCAATGTCGTTTTATTTTGAAGGCGGTTTGGTGTCGTTGGTGAAGTTTTATAATCAATTTCAAAAACCGATTCATCGAAATATTTTTTATGTGGATAAAGAGTACGAAAATGTGCAAGTTGAGGTAGCACTTCAATATATCGATGACATTACCACTAAAATTGCCGCGTTCGCCAACAATACCTACAATTCCGAAGGCGGCACGCACATAACGGGATTTAAAACCGCGCTGACCAGACTTCTCAATGCTTATGGCAGGAAAAATAATATTATTAAAGAAAAGGATGAAAATTTTACCGGCGACGATGTGCTTGAGGGACTTACTGCCGTAGTGTCCGTAAAGCTGAAAGAGATTCAGTTTGAAGGACAAACAAAAGGGAGACTGGGAAGCGTTGAGGCGCAGAGCGCCGTGAATTCCGTGTTTGGCGAAGCATTTGACGCATATCTGGAAGAAAATCCCGATGATGCTCGCGACATTATGGGCAAGTCACTTTTGGCCCTGCGGGCGCGCAAAGCCGCCAAAGCCGCCAAAGATTCCGTGCTTCGCAAAAGCGGTCTTGAGGGAATGACTTTGCCGGGGAAACTTGCCGATTGTCAGACTCGCGATGCTTCCGAATCCGAACTATTTATAGTGGAAGGGGATTCTGCCGGGGGCTCGTCAAAGCAGGGCCGTGACAGAAGGACTCAAGCCATACTTCCTCTCAAGGGGAAAATTTTAAATGTTGAGCGCGCTCGTTTAGACAAAATGCTTGCTTCGGTAGAAATAAAATCACTAGTGGTAGCTCTCGGCACCGCCATTGGCGACGCGTTTGATATTGCAAAACTTCGCTACCATAAAATTATTATTGCGACCGATGCCGATGTGGATGGAGCGCACATTAGAACGCTTATACTCACGCTTTTTTATCGATATTTCCGCCCTCTTCTTGACGGCGGATTTATATATATTGCCCAACCGCCGCTTTATAAAATCAAAAAAGGAAAAGAATTTTTTTATTTCTATAGCGAAGATGCGAAGGAGGCATTCCTTAAAAAAGAAGGGAAAGACGTTGCTGAAATACAAGAAATTGAAAATCCGTCAGTTGACGGAAATGAAGCCACCGGAGAAGAAGAGATTCCAGAGGAAGACAGGGAAGAATCTAAGGATAAAAAAAGAACTGCTAAGATTTCAGTTCAGCGCTATAAAGGTTTGGGCGAAATGAATCCGGAAGAACTCTGGGAAACAACCATGGATCCCTCGCGCCGTATAATTAAAAAAGTTTCAATCAATGACGCGCGTGATGCTGACAAGGTGTTTGAGACACTGATGGGCACGGATGTGTCGGCCCGCAAATCATTTATTCAATCCAACGCTAAGATGGCCAATATTGATATATAATATAAAAAAATTAATAATTTACTTGTCCCGTTAAAGGCCGCGGTCATGGTATTATATATATAGAGACTATTTAGAATAAAGAGTCGAATTAACATTATTAATATTAATTTAAGGCAGTACGGGATGACCGCGAACTGCCTCTAATGGGATGGCAAAAGGAAACAATGCTCGCCGAAAGGAAGCAAAAAAGCCGAAAAAGGCAAAGAAATAAATCAGAAAACCTCGCTTTAAGCGGGGTTTTTAAAAATTACTTACAATATCTGGACATCCGATGTCCAGATATTAGTTAAGTCGAATATTAAGAAAATATATGGGTTATCCTCATATAACACCTTGCGCAACCCCTTCGGGGGTACACTTAAAAGAAAGAAAGTTAATCCGCCAAAATTTGAAAACAAATTTTGGCTGGCAAATCAAAAACTTAAAAGGACAAGTAGTAAAAAACCGCCATGCCGAATTTAAAAACGGATCTAATCCTTCTCAATAATATCTAGACATCGGATGTCCAGATATGGGTTGTTTTTATTCAAATTCTATTTTCAAAGGTAAGAGTATAAGAGTAAAGGGGCCAGGTACCCTTGATTTTTATCAGTTCGGTACACAATATGCATTTATTAGCGTTCAAAAACCCCCGCTTTTGCTGGGGTTTTTGAACTGGATTATTTTTTATTTTTTATTTCTTCTTTTAATTTTTTGATAAATTTTTCCAAAGTTTCTTTTTCAGACCCGCCTTCCCTTTTTTCCACTGTTATTGTTTCTGATTCTATTTCTTTATCGCCCAATACCAGAAGATAGGGGATTTTGCTTGTTTTGGCATTTCTTATTTTTTTACCGAGAGATTCATCGCTTTCATCAAGCTCGGACCTGATGTCTGCTTCCTTCAGGGCAGTATGAACTTCTTCAGCGTATTTTTTATGTTTTTCGCTTATGGGAAGTATCGCAACTTGCACGGGCGAAAGCCAAAGAGGAAAGGCGCCGGCATAATGTTCTATAAGGGTAGACATAAATCGTTCAATAGATCCCATAATCGCGCAGTGTATCATCACCACTTGTTCTTTTTCTCCTTTTTCATTTGTGCACACTAGGCCGAAGTTTGCCGGTTGATTGAAATCAAGTTGAATTGTTGCTACCTGAAACGTGCGGCCAATAGAGTCTTTGCTGATAAAATCTATCTTGGGGCCGTACATCGCGGCTTCCCCCTTGCCGTCAATATAATTTTTAATTCCACGTTTTTTTATAAGGGCAAGTATTGCTGATTCGGATTTCTCCCAAACTTCTTTCGTGCCAAGATATTTTTCGAAAGTGTCAGGATTGTGTTGCGAAAAGCGTATTTGCATATTTGCGAATCCGAATGTTTTGTAAAATGTATCTATCATGTCCCAAATAGCGAATACTTCTTCTTCTATTTGGTTTTCGCGACAAAATACATGCGCATCGTCTTGGGTGATGGAGATTACGCGCGAAAGTCCGGAAAGTTCCCCCGACTGTTCGTCGCGATAGACCATAGTAGTCTCGCAATATCGTTGGGGCATGTCGCGGTAGCTTCGTTGTTCGCATGCAAAAATTTGGGCATGATGAGGGCAATTCATCGGCTTCATTGCATAGATATGATGTTCACGCGTCTCAATTTTAAAGAGCTCGTCGGCGAATTTTTTCCAATGTCCCGATGTTTCGTAAAGATCCTTTTTTGTGATATGGGGAATAGTAACTTTTTGATACCCGCGTTCTTTGCGAAGTTCCCACACATAATCATTTAAGAGTTCACGGATAATAGTGCCCTTTGGTGTCCAAAGAGGAAGGCCCGGGCCGACAAGTTCTGAAAATACAAATAGTCCCAACTCTTTGCCGAGTTTTCGGTGGTCGCGCTTCTTTGCTTCTTCTTGCTGAACAAGATACTCTTCCAACCCTTTTTTGTTTTCGAAGGCGAGCCCATAAATACGAGTAAGCATTTTATTGTTTTCATTTCCTTTCCAATACGCGCCTGCGATATGGGACAACTTGAAAGCATCGGGTTTTATTTCGCTAATATCATCAACATGACCGCCCCTGCAAAGGTCAATGAAGTCACCGGACTTATAAAGTGTAATCTCTTCTCCTTTGGTGGTTATTTCCGCAATTAATCCTTGTTTATACGAATTGTCTTGAAATTTTTTTAAGGCCTCTTCTTGTGATACTGGTTCAGGAACAAAATGTTCCCAGGTTTTTAGGATTTCCCGCATTTTTTTCTCTATCTTTGGGAGATCAGCGTCGTTTATTGGCGAAGAAAATTCAAAATCATAATAGAATCCGTTATCTATTGCAGGGCCGATTGTCGGTTTGGCATCGGGATAAAATTCCAAAACTGCCGCCGCTAAGAGGTGGGCGAGGGAATGCCGTATTTTTGTAAGCTTATCTGAATCCATTCCACTAATCATAGCAATTTTCTATGTTTTACAAAATGATCAACCGCATTAAAAGCATTGTGGTATCCCATAATGATTGCGATACGCGGTTGTTCACCCAGCCCTAATTTCACAGAACTGATTTAAGTTGCATAATTTATAAAATTTTTTATCCTATCCATTACATCACAAAGTGGGTGAACGGTAAAATTAGGGCTGGGGTTTATTATCCGCACAACTCGCAGTGTTCTTTAGGCGGATAATAAAAAAGCGGATCATAAGATCCGCTTCAGTTTTTTTGGGATGGTTTCAATTTACCTTAAAAAACCAACTAGCAGGGAAATAGATTTGATCTTTTATTAAACCAATAACCGGGTTGCCTCTTTCTGTTTGAATTTCAACCAACCAAACAGGGTTTACCCTCGCCAACCCCATGAAACACCCTCTTACTTCAAAGATATAAGAATGATACCCCCTGTAAAATTTTGATAAATAAAAATCATCTTCTTTTATCATTATTTTATCTCCTTTTTCAAATGGGGGTTTAATTTGTTTAGCTTGCTCAGCCTGTGTAACCCCTTGCCCAATCAATGCAGTTTCGGCCATTTTTGCCTCCTCTAATAATGTTCTAAAATCTGTAAACAGTATTCATCTTTGTGAGAAAATTGTCAACCTAAAACCCCCACATTATAATGTGGGGGTTTTATGAAAACTCTTTTACTCTAATTCTTTCACTGCCTCAATTAATATACTAATTTCGCCGTTGCGATTGGAAATTCTTCCTTTTATAGAAATACACTTATCTGGCAAGAGGATATTTTTGTGCGCTTGAAATATTTTTGGAAATGCCACCGTTTCAATAGTGCCGGATAAATCAGTAAATTTAATAAACGCCATCTGGTCGTTATTTTTCGTGAATACAGTTTTCACTTCTTCAACAATCCCGGAAACGGCGCAAAGCATTCCTTCACGCAACTCTTCTTTAATTTTTTTTATATTTACTTCTCTTTTTTCTAATTTCTCGCGGTGTTTATCCAGCGGATGTCCAGAAACATAAAGTCCAAGCAATTCTTTCTCCCACGCCAGTTTTTCCTCTTTAGTCGCTGGCGTGGCATCTTTGAATTTAAATGTCAGAGTGGCGTTTTTTGTCTCGCCGAAAAGCGATGTTTGGTTTTTATGAACTTTTCCTCCTTCGCGATTGTAGCCAAGCACTTCTTCCGTATTTGAAAGAAAAACTCCGCGTTCACCGAGACCGTCCAAACTTCCAGACTTAATAAGAGACTCAAGGGATTTTTTATTTAAATTTTTATGTTTTACGCGATCCAAAAAATTTAAAAATGTTTTAAATTTTCCATTTTTCTCTCGCTCGTCAATAATCGCTTGGGCGATATCCGTACCTAAATTTTTTATAGAAAAAAGTCCGAAACGGATTTCCTCTTGGCACTCTCTTTTTTTAGTTACAACCGTAAAATCACCAAAACTTTCATTTATGTCGGGCGGGAGTACGGGAATTTTCATTCGCTTGCATTCATCCATTATTTCTGTTGCTTTTTCAATATCGCCGGCATCAGCTGTGAGGACTGCCGCCATATAGACAGTAGGGAAATTCGCTTTCATATAAGCCGTTTGATAAGCGACACGACCGTAACTTGCGGCATGGGCTTTGTTAAAACCATAAGCGGCAAATGGTTCAATCAATTTCCAAAGTTCTAGGGCTTTTGCTGGTTTCATTCCGTTATCAATGCATCCGGAAACAAATTTTTCTTCCTGCGCCGCCATTTCTTTTGGAATTTTTTTACCCATTGCTTTGCGAAGTTTATCCACTTCAAGCCAAGAATATCCGGCGATTTTTATGGCAATTAACATAACATCATCTTGGTAAGTTATGACTCCGTAAGATTGGTCAAGAATTTCCGCCATACGCGGATCGAAATATTGTACGAGTTTTGGGTTGTGTTTGCGCTTAATATAGTCAGGAATTTTTTCCATCGGTCCCGGGCGATAAAGGGCAACCATGGCATTGATATTGTTGATGCTTGTTGGTTTTAATTCTTTAAGATAGCGAGTCATACCAGAACCGTTTAGCTGAAAAAGACCCATAGTTTCTCCACGTGCCAACATCTCAAATGTTTTTTTATCGTCTATTGGAATTTTTTCTATATCTATATTTATGCCGTACAATTTTTTTACTATTCTTACTGCATCGCCTAAAATCGCCAAATTCCGGATTCCCAAAAAATCAAATTTCAAAAGTCCAGCATCTTCCACCGCCCACATATCGTACTGAGTGATTATTTTCCCGCCCTTGGGGTCCAATTGAGTCGGAACAAATTCATAAAGCGGATATGGTGAAATAACAACACCTGCCGCGTGTACGGAAATGTGCCTTGCGCATCCTTCCAATTTTTTTGCAATATCAATAATTTCTTTTGTATCTTTTTCGTTTTTATACATCTTGGCAAGCTCCGGCGACATTTCCATCGCCCTATCAATAGTCATTGGGAATCCTTGAGAACCCATGGGAATCAATCGAGAAATTTTATCTCCCACCGCGTATGGGTACCCGAGAGCGCGAGCTACATCGCGCACCGCCCCTCGTGCCATCATTGTTCCGAATGTTCCGATTTGGGCGACCTTATCTTCACCGTATTTTTCTTTGGCGTAGGAGATTACTTCGTCCCTTCTGTTGTCCGCGAAATCCATATCAATATCTGGAGCCGACGGGCGTTCCGGGTTTAAAAATCGTTCAAACGGTAATTTGTATTCAAGAGGGTTTACAGTGGTAACACCAAGAAGGTAGGTAACAATAGAGCCGGCCACCGACCCGCGAATTGTGGTTAAAATATTATGTTCTCGCGCGAAACGAATGAGGTCAGCGACAACAAGAAAGTAGGGGGCATAGCCCTTATTTTTGATAATTTTAAGTTCGTACTCAATGCGGTTTTCTACCTCTTTATTTTTTTTAATTTCGCGGTCAGAAATTCCATCATAAGCCATTTTTTTCAGAATTTCGTCGTAATTTACATTTCCGAGCCCTAAATCCGGAAATACCCAGTTTCCCAGCTTTAATTCCAAGTCGCACATATCGGCAATTTTCATGGTATTTTCTACCGCCTCTGGGATGTCTTTGAAATAATCAAGCGCTTTTTTTGTGTCTATAAAAGAAAAATCATCCGCACTAAAAGTGAGGCGGTTTTCATCTTTAGTGTCGGTACCCGTTTGGACTGCAAGGAGAGTGTCGTGGGCTTTGCGGTCGTCTTCTTGCAAATAGTGCGAATCATGTGTTCCAACAATAGGAATATTTAATTTTTTTGAAAGCAAAACTAATTTATCTCTGACCATTTTGGCGCCTTCGATTTTAGTGTGATTCATTACTTCAATAAAATAATTCTCCTTGCCGAAAATTTCTTTGTATTCAAGAGCGATTTTTTCCGCATCCGCGTCTTGTTTATTTTGAAGTGCCCGCGATAATTCTCCGCCAAGACATCCCGAAAGAGCGATAATCCCGTGATGGTATTTGCGCAAGAGCTCTTTATCCATGCGCGGTTTATAATAATAGCCCTCAAGGTTGGCGAAGGTGACGAGCTTGATGAGATTTTTATAGCCAGTTTCGTTTTTTACTAAAAGTGTTAGGTGGTAGCGTTTATTGTCCACATTCGGCTCTTTGTCAAAACGAGTGCGATTGGCAACATACGCTTCAACGCCGATGATCGGTTTAATACCGTGCGATTTGCAAGTTTTGTAAAATTCAATTGCGCCGTACATATTGCCGTGGTCGGTAAGCGCAAGCGCGGGCATTCCGTGCGCTTGCGCCATTTTCACCATATCTTCAATTTTAGACATCCCATCCAAGAGGGAATAGTGAGAATGAGTATGGAGATGTATAAATTTAGGTTCCATTGTTGATGGCATTATACACCTCTCATTGGTACTATTTAACTGTGAAAAAATTTGTTATAGGAATAGATGAAGCAGGGCGCGGACCTCTTGCAGGACCTGTTTCCGTTGGAGCGGTGGCGGTGAAAAAAACAATTTATAATTCACGGCCCAAGAAAGAATTCAAAGGAATACGGGATTCCAAAAAACTATCCGAAAAAGAAAGAGAAAAGTGGTTTACGAAATTAAAAAAGTTCAAAGACGAAAAAGTAATTAATTACGCAGTTTCTTTTTCAAGCGCTAAAGTTATTGACGAAAAAGGGATAGTTTTTGCCATTAGGCGTGCGCTTGCTCGCTCTTTAAAAAAATTAAATTTACGACCCGGCGCGTGCGAGGTTTTGCTTGACGGTTCTCTTTACGCACCAAAAGAATATAAAAATCAAAAAACCATAATTCACGGCGACGACAAAATTCCCCTCATTTCATCTGCGTCCATTATCGCCAAAGTTTCCCGTGACAGGAAAATGAAACGCTTTGCCAAGAAATATCCCAAATATAATTTTGAAAAACACAAAGGATACGGCACTAAAGCCCATTACCGCGCTATAAAAAAACACGGATTATCCGAAATCCATCGCAGGAGTTTTCTTAAAAACTTATAAAACTAAATCCGTAGGTGTTGCCAAGGTAGTGGAGGATTACGGGGTGTTGACAATTTTATATAATATGATATAAATAAGAAAGAAGTTTTTATTACATAATTTATTCCTCGAAGGAGGTGCCAATTGAAACCATATACAGA
>CAYIKU010000004.1:3391-27593 GCA_964364185.1 uncultured Candidatus Saccharibacteria bacterium | reverse complement strand
ATTGCTTTACTTTCTTTTTCTCCGACATTTGCCGCCGCGTCGATATTACCAGGGCTATCCCTACCAACACCCGTAGTTAAACCTTTTGGCGGGAAAATTATAAAGATACGGGCATGCGCGTCTCCGCCAGGATTTATGTTGACTATAGGTCCTCCAGTCGGCGGAGAATTTTTCTTAAATCCGGCAACGAGTAAAATCTATGCTTACGGAGTAATAATGCCACAAGTCTGGACTTTGGGTGTCGCTAATCCAATACCTATGGAGTGTAGCGAGGGGAATCCTGACGCAATAGGAGGTTTTAGCGTAGGGTTTGGAAAAATATTAGATTCCGCAGCTACTAAACTTGCCACAACATTTCCGATTTTAAACGCGCCCTTTTCTGCTATTTCCGATTTAGCGACTGATATAGGTGGTGTGTTCTCTGGCGTAACTTCTGGTATAACCAATTTTTTTTCTGGCGTAACTTCCGGAATAGGCGACGCGCTGGGAATACCTTCTGGAAATATTTTACCGGGTGTAGGCGCCATATTAGACATAGCAAGTGGAAACTTCATCGGTGCTGCTATAAATATAGGAACTATGGTTGGAGTAATTAATCCAGCGGTTGGTATTGGCATGGCTGTTCTTAGTTTACTGGGTATAAATTTTATGAAAGATCCTCCCAATTTAGGTTCTGCGCATGAGATATTTATAATAGGCACCGGTCTAATACCCGACCCAACACCATAATCTTATTTTAAAAATGTGGCATAAATTCCGCGCTAATAAAAATATAATAATCGCCTCCATTATTGGTTTATCAATAATTGGTTTTACTTATTTCTCATCGAAAGATTTTCCGCAACAAACCGCGTATAAAAATACTTATCAAAAAAGCGTGAATGATATAACACTCGGCCAATTGATAGGGAAAGATACGGATGGCGACGGATTGAAAGATTGGGAAGAAATGTTATGGGGAACCGACCCAAATAAAAAAATCAGCAACCTAGACGGAATCTCTGATAAAGATTATGCGGAAAAAAATAGAGCGTTCAGTAAAAACGCGCCAACTACGGAAAGCGGAAACGAAACGACGGTGCTTAATGACACCGATTTATTGGCACGACAACTTTTTGCAACCGTTTCGGCACTCAGAGAAAGCGGAAACTTAAACGAAAATACGATACAAAATCTTTCAAGTTCTTTGACGGAAAGTATTGTTAAAGAAAAAACTACGGCGCACTACACTATTAAAGATTTGCGCGTTGTACCGGCAAATAATACTAATATAGTCGCCTACGGCAAAGAATTGGGAGCACTTATAATTAAATATCAAAAATCAAACATCGGCGGAGAGCTTACGGTAATAGCGGAGGCGTTTAAAAATGATTCTGCCTCTAAACTAAGCGCGCTTGATGATTATATTTTGCTTTATCAAAATGCCTCGCGCGACATAATAGCTGTGCCGACGCCAGAGGATATAGCCGAAACATATCTTTCAATCGCCAATAATTACTACTCTATAGCAGAAACGCTTAAAAAAATAAAGGTTGTTTTTGAAAATCCCGTTGTCGGTCTTTCCGGGCTTGCCGAATATAAAAGGGAAACTCAATCTCTTACTGAAAATACGGACAAATTGGGGGCATATTTCACCAAAAATGCTATACTTTTTAATACGAAGTAGTTGTAAATTCAAAAGACTACATGGATTTTCTTAAATCAAAAACTATTATTTCTTTGGTGCTTGTTGTAAGCATCTCTTTCTCATCATTTTTCTTCATTCCTCGGCGTGCGGATGCCGGCGTAGTAACGACAATAGCGTCTTGTTTCCCGGGTGTAAGCACGGCTATTTCTGGCTTATTGGGGAGTTTTTCGGGAAGTATATTAAGGTCGGTGGGGTTAGGTGCTTATGCTCCGGTCCCGGTTACAGCACCCGTAGGAGAAGCTCAGAACCAGCAACAAATTTACAAAGAAGAATGCTTGGACGCTATTGCTTTCATGGCCGCAAAATTTATTCTCAACCAGATGACCCAAAGCATAATCACCTGGATAAATAGTGGATTCGAGGGCAACCCGCTTTTCTTAACTAACCCTGAACAATATTTTAATGACATCGCCGAACAGGAATTAAGTCGGTTTATTTGGGAACTGCAAGGCAGTTCAAGCGCGAGCGACCCAAATATTTTTATCCAACAAATATCCTCCGCCCTTGTAAGAAAAATGAGAGGAGGGGGGCAAAAATATAACTATGGGGAAGTTCTTGCCCGAGAATGTGTGGAAAGAAAAATGGAGGCAGTGCCCTGGAATAACCCTGATTCGCCTGGTTCAAATACAGCCCTTTGCCCCGAAGGCCAGACATACTATCCGTTAGAAAATACTTGCAAGGTGGGTTATATCCCAGGCGACGCAACGACGCGCCTGGCAAAAGCGGAAGAAAAAAGAAAAGCTGAAACAATTGCTCAAGAAAAAAAGAATGGGACAATTATCGCCAAAGCAAAAAATTTTTTCAAGGATAATTTTGCCGGCACAATTGTTGCACAAAATATCGATAAGCAAAATAAAGAGCTCACAGCCACAGCAATCGCTTCTGCGGATACAAATCAAGAAAATTTTGATTGCCCTGACACTACAGAAAAAAGAGAATTTCTTGCGAGGAAATGTTCAAGTGGGGGTGGTAGTTTTACGGAATGTGGTGGATGGGATGGGTGGTATGCGCAAACCCAGAACTGTGAAAATAACTCTATGTGCGCACAACTCGCCGCAGAAGATAGGTTGAAAGTGGCACAAGCTAAAGCGGAAGAAAACGCCAGGCAGGAGGTTTCGTATAGCGAAGGATTTATCCCGGAAAAAAAGTGTAGAAGCGGGACAGCTGTATATCACGATAAAAGCAGTGGTAGCTACATGTTTGGGGTTGATTACTCAGCATATGCAGGAAATACAACTTATGAATTTGTAAGTTGCGATAAAGATATCGTCACGCCGGGGATTACTCCCGCTGCGGCGTCTAAAGAAATAGTCGCCACTAGTTACAGGCAAGCGGAATTGATTGATGAACTCAATGAAGCAATTGACGCTATACTAGAAGCTTTCTTTAATCAACTGATAACTAGGGGATTTGAGAGTTTAACAAGCGACCCTCCAGATGTGGAAGATGTGGCAGGCTCAACTTACGGCGGATACAACTCGCTCCCTGAATTTAATAAGGCAATAATAGATGAAGTTAAAGAAGCAAAAGTTATCGCAGAAAAATACTATCCGATAAAAACAGAAACCGTTTCTCTTATTAGAAGCACGATAGGGTTGTTAAATCAAATATCAACACTCAACGACAGAACAAAAGGAATAGGCGGAGCAAACATAGATAAATGCCCGATAACTTTCGCAAAAGTATCTTCAGATATTTCCAAAATGAGCGACTATACCAATATGGCGAATAATTACGCGTCTTATCTTCAAACGCTTGAAAACGATATAGCAACACTCGGGCAAGTAACAAGTTCCAATCAAAGCTCAACCAATGCCGCCAGCATATACAACCAAATCTCTTACCGCTTGCCTCTCAATAGCGATGTTACGGAGGCAACAACCGAGCGGAATAACTGGCTCACCGCAAAAACGGAAATGACGAAACTGGTAACAGAATGCCAGGCGGAAGTGGACGCTCAGCCGAACACAAATAATCCTTATCAAAATTTTTAAATTGGAAATATGAAACAAAAAAAATTTTAAAAACGAATATCGCATGAAAAAAATATTTTTAAAATACAGTTTCATATTTTTACTGATAACGATTGGAATAATTATTCCGCTTAATTCTGATTTTTCATACACCCCTGTTTTGGCAATAAATTGCCCGGCTGGACAATATGATTACTTTGGAACATGTATTCCATTAAGTAATAACAATACTACGTCGGGAATAATTACAACCCCAACAACAAACACAATGGGAGCTCAAACATTAAACTCGTCGGTATCTTTTGGTAAAAACGATTTTGTGGATTCGTGTTCTTGGACAAGCGTCTTTACGGGAGAAACTGTCGTTTGTATTACCTCCAAAGTAGTCAATTTTATACTTGAAAAAATAAGTCTCGTTCTTTATTTTTCCGGTATATTTTTAAATTATGCAACAGATTTTACTTTAAACCTTTCTGAAACCACCGATAGTTTAAATATAGATGCCGGCTGGGTAGCCATTAGGGATCTTGTTAATATAACTTTCATTTTTGGTCTTCTTTATATAGCCATACAAACAATCTTGGGTCTTGGCGATTCAAAAAAACTTTTAGCAAGCATTATATTGTGCGCAATTTTCATAAATTTCAGTTTGTTTTTTACCCAAGTAATAATTGACGCTTCAAATATGGTCGCTATACAGTTCTATAGCAGTATTACTGGCGGAGGGGATATATCAGATCAATTTATGGACAGACTTCAGCTCCGTGGAATTTATAACGAAAACGGTGTTCTTTTTGATCAGTTCAAGGCGCAGATTTCTATCGGTCTTTTTGGTTCCTTTTTTATTCTAATAGCTGCTATTGTTTTCTTTTTTGCCGGAATTTTACTAATTGTCAGAAGCGCCATATTGATTTTCCTTATGGTGGTTTCACCTATCGGATTTGTAGGTTCATGGATTCCGAAACTTAAAACTTATGGCGATAAATGGTGGTCAGAACTTTTCAATCAATCTCTTGTGGCACCGGTATTTTTCATGTTGATTTGGTTAATATTAAAAATCACCGAAAGAGTGAGCACTGGGCTTATCACCAGTAATACAGAAACCGCTACAAATACAGCCAGTGCAAGCTTTGCAGAACTACTCGCAGGGGAAGGAGATGCTATAGCTGTCGCCATAAACTTCATTTTCCTTATTGCGCTTTTGATTGCCGCGTTAAATCAGGCAAAAAGTTTGAGCGGGAATATGGGCCAAGCCGGCGCGAAACTATTGGGAGGTGCTGTCAGCGGAGCGGGAGGGTGGCTTGGTAGGCAAACAGCTGGAAAGTTGTTCGCGCGGGTAGCTGACAGCGAAAAATTCAAAGACATTGCCAAAAAGAGCAGGGTGGGAATGCTTGCCCTTAAGGGGGTTGAAGGCGTAGCCAAATCTAGTTTTGATATCCGGGCGGGAGTTCCCGTTATTAGTAAGGCGCTAGAAACAGGTGGAGCCAAATTAGAAATGGGCAGGGCGGGGGGTGAAAAGGGATATAGGGGTGACGTGGAAAGAAGAGAGAACGAACGGCAAGCAGAGGCAAAACTACTTGAATCAAAAGAAACGAAAGGACAAGAAACGGCGCGCAAAGAGGCATTCTTGGCATCGGGCGGCGCAGAAAAAGACTTCAAGACAACAAAACAAATTACTGCCGAACGACAAAAAACATTTGCGGAAACACTCAGAAAACCAATTACAGTTATACCTTTTATAGCCAAGGGACTAACCCCATCTGGAGTTGAGGGAGACATTAAGGCCGCTGGGAAAATAGAAAAGAGAATTGAGTCCACAGATAGCGTAGGATATCTGGAAGATGAAATAAAAATGATGAACGCCGACCTTAAAGAATTACTGGGCGAGGCACTGGAAAAAGAAATCAATGTGGAAAAAATGGGTTCAAAAGATCTTTCAAAAGAAATTAGAGATGCAGTAAGCAAGCTCAACGCCAAAGCTGAGGTGGCCAGAGAAGATGTTCGGGCAAAAAGAGGAACTTTGTCTATAAAAGAAAGAGTAGATGGGTTCACCGCGGTAAATTTACTAGAAAAAAAGGCGCGAGACCTCGGGTCTATAATAGACAGAAAGGAACGGGCGGAAGACAGAATTGGGAGACTGAAAGAAAGGGATGAGAGAGCTCAAGATAGGGGAAGGGCTAGTAGCGAGAGAGGGGGCAGGGGAGAAAGAGGACAAGAAAATAGAGCCGAAGAAAAACCCGAACCTAAAAAAGAATGATAAATGGAATATACCAATGAACAATTGGAGCATGCGATAGCGGGATTGCCGGAAGAATTTCAGGGGGCGATTGCCGATTCTCGTATCTCAAACAAAGTGCAAGAAATCGGCAAGCGCTACCAGCTAAGTGTCGTTCAGGCGGGCAAACTAACGGACAGCGCCATGCTGGCGACGCTCGGTCTTATTGATTCGGCTAATTTTTCAGAAGTTCTTTCAAAAGATTTAGTTATTGAACTTCCACAAGCGCAAAAAATCGTAGAAGACATTGACAAAGAAGTTTTTGATGAAATTAGAAAATCTATTCAAGAAAAAGATAGGGAAGGAGATAGCTTATTAGGAACTAGCTTGTTAGGGAGGAATGGGGAAGAAAAAAAATCTGTTGATAAGCCAAAAGAAGTAATCCCGGAACAGGAAGAAATATTAAAACGGGAAGATGTGCTTAGTGAGATAGAGAATCCGGAGCCAGTTGGTAGTATTAAGGAGGCGGGAGTAAGTAGTAAGGAAGAAAAAGTGGGAATAGAAAATATAGAACAACCAGCAGACTATCAACTACCAACTACCAACTATCCACTACCCACGGGAAATATCGCCGAACAAAAACTCGCCCAACCGTTTAAGATAGAGAGTAAAGAGACGGAAGTAAAAATACCTTCTATCCATGCGGTAAAAATAGACCCATATCGCGAGGCGTTTTAACCCACAAAATTACGGCAAGTCTAAGTCTTGCCGTAAGAAAGCCATTCGAAAATTTCTGTTTCAAAATCTTTCGTGGTTTCAAAATACTCTGGGAATTTATTTTTGTTCAAAATTTTATTTTGGGGTCTTTCAACACCAGCATAATCAAGATAACTTGAGTATTTATAGTTATCTAGAAACTCCCTTGTTTTTTTGTAGTTTTTTAAACCATTCTCCTTCCATTTGGGGTCAATTAATTTTACTGGGTTTAAGTGAATGTAGGAGAAAAGATATTTTAAATACTTATCTTCATCGGCGTGTTCTACTTTAAAAGTGCCTTCAAACAAAGAGCCTGTTCGGTGTGATTTTTTATTGAAATACATCGTATATGCAATAGTCAGTTTTTGTATGAATAAACTTATGCCCCCTTTTCTGATTTCCTTAAGTAGAAAATGAAAATGATTTGGCATCAAACAATACGCTCCAATCGCTACTAATGGTTCACCTCGCTCAACATCAAACAATTCAATCAATGATTTAGCCTCAAAATTACTTATATGAATTGGTTTAGTGCTATTGCAAACATAAAGCAACACAACGAAACGAAGATAATCTTTTTCGGTTAAAAATATTTTTCTTTTATCTGTCCCGCGATTATAGCAATGATAATATTCGTTGAGAGCAAAAATTGTTTTACGCATATTTTAATTTTACACCCTACCTGTCTATACGGCAAGTCTAAGTCTTGCCGTAAGCTGTTAGCTGAACAAATTGTATTAACGAGTAAGTTATGTAATGGATTAATTAAATCATCTAAACTATATTTATAAGTATTCTCCTTTCTCCTTTCTCTTTTCTCCTTTATACTATACATATGCAATTCCGAGTTCCTCAATTTATAGAGATTGAAGATAAAATTTTCGGACCCTTCACCTTCAAGCAATTTCTTTATTTAGTCGGTGGGGGAGGTCTTTCTTTCGTGCTTTACAGGGCGCTTCCTCTTTTTATTGCCGTTATTTTAATCATCCCCGTATTGGCGCTTTCCGCGGGACTTGCTTTCTATAAAGTAAACAGTAAGCCGCTTGTTTTCGTCTTGGAAGCTTTCATTAGATACTATTTTTCTCAAAAACTCTACTTGTGGAAAAAAGAAGAAAGAAAACGCGACCCAAAAAAAGAAGGGGGCGGCTCGCTTGACATTGGTTATATACCGCGCATATCGGACAGCAAATTAAAAGAGTTATCGTGGAGCTTGGATGTGCTTGACCTTAATAAAGGAGACCAAAAAGGAGACCAACCGAACCTCTAGAAATAACATTTAGCGTCTGGGGGGTTAGGGGCTAGTGAAAAAACGAGAGGGGGGTCTAGCGTTTAGCGTTTAGTTAAGGGAAAGCGGTTAGCGGAGAGCGTTTAGTGAATAGAGATACGGAAGCAAATGCTACAATATATAATATACTGGGCTAACCCCTAATTAAGATATGGCAAGAAAAAATCCAACCAGTGGCAAGGCAACCCAAGAATTCGTACCCATAAAAGAAGTACGCGACGGGGTGGTGGTCCTTAAAGACGGCGGGCTTCGCGTAATACTTATCGTATCATCGCTTAATTTGGCCCTTAAAAGCGAAGACGAGCAGAGAGCGGTTATTTCCCAGTTCCAAAATTTTCTGAACTCACTCGATTTTTCCGTCCAAATTTTCGTACAGTCGCGCAGATTGGATATCAGGCCTTATGTGGGACTGCTCGAAGAACGAATGAAACTGCAGATGGAGGAACTCTTAAAAATACAGATTCGCGAATACATTGAGTTTGTAAAAAACTTCACCGACAGGACAAGTATTATGACTAAAAACTTTTTCATTTCCGTGCCGTATACCGGGGCAATTTTAAGCGCCAAACACCCCCTTTCAATATTTCCAAGCAACAGAAATGCCTTAGAAAAAAAGAAGGATGATATTGAAATATTTGAAGAAGGGCGCTCTCAATTGGAACAGAGAGTGAGTATTGTTGAACAAGGACTAACGGGAATGGGGATAAGAGTTATTCAGCTTGGGACAGAAGAGGTGGTGGAGTTGTTTTATAAAATTTTCAATCCAGGCGATTTGTCCCGTTCGATGAAAACAAATTAAAAAGTAAAAACAAATAAATGGGACTCTTGAATTTTTTAAAAAAAGAAAAAAAGAGCGAGGTGGTGCCGATATTGCCTCAGCAAATTTATGAAGCGGCAACACTTGAACTTCGCGATGTAATCGCCCCGTCGGCTCTTGAGGTCACACCGAAAGCTCTTAATCTCGGTGACAAAATCGCCCGCACTTTTTTCGTCATCTCCTACCCGAGATTCCTTTCCGACAATTGGTTTTCACCTATAATAAATTTGGATAAAGTTTTTGATGTTTCAATTTTTATTCACCCCATAGATACGGCGTCAATATTAAAGCAGTTCCAGAAAAAAGTCGCGGAAGTCCAAAGTCAGATAAATATGCGCGAACAAAAAGGGCTGGTACGCGATCCGATGCTCGACACCGCCTACCAGGACTTGGAGAGTCTGCGCGACCAGCTCCAGCAGGCGCAGGAACGCATTTTTGATGTCGGACTATATATCACTATTTATGCCGACAGCGAAGACGAGTTGAGCAAGACGGAGTCGGAAATAAAATCAATACTTGAGTCAAAGCTAATTTACTTGAAGCCGGCGCTCTTCCAACAAGAAGAGGGATTTAAAAGTGTTATCCCCACAGGCACCGACCTTTTAAAGGTTCATTCAAAACTGAATTCCTCTCCCTTGTCATCTATTTTTCCGTTCGTCTCGTTTGACCTCACTTCTGACAGGGGAATTCTCTACGGCATCAACCGCCACAACGCCTCACTGGTGCTTTTTGACCGCTTCTCGCTTGAAAACTATAATTCTATTATCTTCGCCAAGTCGGGTGCCGGAAAATCTTTTGCCACCAAACTGGAAATATTGCGTACGCTCATGTTCGATGCCGAAGTTATTGTTATTGACCCGGAGCGCGAGTATGAATACATGGCCGAGGCCACCGGCGGGCGCTATTTTAATATCTCGCTCTCTTCCGAACACCACATTAATCCTTTTGATCTGCCGATTCCTCGGGAAGACGAATCTCCCGGCGATGTTTTACGGTCAAACATCGTGAATTTAGTCGGACTTTTCAGAATAATGATGGGGGGTTTTACGCCGGAGGAAGACGCGATTATCGATCGCGCCATAACCGAAACTTACGCCCTCAAAGACATCACCGCCGACGCGGATTTCGCCAATATCGAACCGCCGTTAATGTCCGATTTTGAGTTGGTTTTGGCTGGTATTGAGGGCGGGGAATCGCTCGTCCAACGCCTTTCCAAGTACACCAGGGGCACATGGGCCGGCTTTATCAATAAACCGACCAATGTTGATATTAATAAAAAATTCGTGGTCTTCTCGGTGCGCGACATGGAAGACGAATTGAAACCGGTGGCAATGTACATCGTTACTCACTTCATCTGGAACGCCGTGCGCAAAGAATTAAAGAAACGGCTTTTGGTGGTAGACGAGGCCTGGTGGATGATGAAATCGGAAGACACGGCCTCTTTTCTTTTTTCCATCGCCAAGAGAGGAAGAAAATACTATCTCGGACTAGCCACCATTACCCAGGACGTGGGAGACTTTTTACGCAGTCCCTATGGCCTACCTATTATCACCAACTCGTCCATCCAGCTTCTGCTTAAACAGTCGCCGGCCTCCATAGATTTAGTTCAAAAAACTTTTAATTTAACAGAGGAAGAAAAATATCTTCTGCTGGAATCCACTACGGGAGAGGGAATTTTCTTCGCCGGATTAAAACATGTGGCCATAAAAATAATCGCCTCCTATACCGAAGAGCAGATAATAACATCAGACCCGTCCCAAGTTCTGGCCATTAAAAAAGCCAAGGCCGAGCTAGAGGAGGAGGAATTAAAAGCGGAAGGTATATAAAATATAAAATATGGGGAAAAAAAGCAAATTTGGAGTCGGTTTTTATATAATGCTTGTGTTCGCAATAATTAAAGATATTTCGGATGTTTTTTTTAGTTTCACCGTAATCCTCGCATGGATACCGCCCATAACAGGTATCATTATGAACATAATAATCGGCTCTTATTTTTTCTTTGTGGGAGTTTCTTTAAACGGGCGTAAATTGGCGACATTCGGCGCATCGTTTATAATTGAAATGATACCTTTCGGTGGTATTTTGCCTATGACTACCATAAACCTCGTAGCTATCCGAATGATGGAAAACGTTTCTGAAAAAATACCGGCTGTGCCAACCTCAAAATAATAATGTCTGCTTTAAAAAAAATTTTTCTCCTTCTTTTCGTTCTTGTTTTTCTTTTATTTTTTATTGCCCAAGTTTTTGCTCAAACAACAGGCAATAGCCAGGTTTCCCTGTCTTTAAACCCAGAACAACCGGGACCCCGTCAAAAAACGACTGCTCGTTTGGTGAGTTATGCTATGGACCTTAACCGCGCTTCTATCACTTGGGTACTTGATGGTAAAAAGATTCTTTCCGGAATCGGAGAAAAGGAATTTTCTTTTGTTACGGGCGAAGTCGGCGAGACGAGTGATATCAACGTTTCCATCGGCTCTACCCCCTTAGGAACTATTACTAAATCTCTTTCGTTAACGCCCGGGGAAATTATTTTAATATGGGAGGCGTCCGATTCATACACTCCGCCTTTTTACAAAGGCAAGGCTCTGCCCCCAGCCCAAGGAAATATAAAAATAGTAGCTATCCCTAATATAAAATCTGGGGGGCTTTTGATTAAACCAGAAAATCTAGTTTATAAGTGGAGACGAAACGATAAAGCGGTGGAAGCAAATTCCGGCTTCGGTAAAAATACTTTAGTAATAAGAAATGGATACACTGACCTTGTTGAAAAAATAGAAGTTACCGCCTCTCCTTCCAGTGGGGATACCACGGCATTCGGCAGAGCAATCATTGCTCTCATTGACCCTCAAATAATCCTTTATGAAAATCGCCCGCTGGAGGGAGTGTATTATGAAAGTATGCTTCCAGAGAGATTCACGCTTGATAACGAGGAGATAAAAATAAACGCCGAGCCGTATTATTTTTCTTCTCCCGATAAAGAAAAGTCGGCGCTTCTTTTTTCTTGGGTCATAAACGGAGAAAAAACTTTAGGCGATAAGTCAGACCCGGGCGCTCTTTCTTTAAGGATAGATAACGGCGCTTCCGGCGCATCAAATATATCGCTCGGAGTAAAAAATAAAGTGTCTTTTCTGCAAGATGCAAACACAAATCTTATTATTAAATTTGGAGCAACACGATGATGAAATTTATATATAAAATATCAGTATTCACTATGGCGTCTTTTTTGTTTATTGGCGCAAATATAGCAAATGCCGAAGAATATAAACTCCTGCAGGGATTGCCGGGGATAAACCCATCAACAGCTCCTGGAGCATTCACTGATTACCTCCAAAGCGCTTTTAATTTAGGAATCAGCATAGCCGTTGCTCTCGCGGTTGTAATGATAGTTTGGGGCGGGGCACAATATCTTTCAACTGACGCTATTTTTGGAAAAGAATTGGGGAGAGAGAAGATAAACAAGGCGCTACTGGGGCTTTTACTTGCCTTAGGCGCAGTTCTTATTTTAAAAACAATCAATCCGGATATATTGAATTTGAATTTGGATATTAAACCGTTAAATCCGTCAACTCAAACACCGACACAGTCAACAACATGTAGTAGTTGTGCTAATCTATCAATTTACAATAATATACTAGTAAAACCAGGGGCTTGTGGTGTATCACCCTGTAGAGTTAATGTACTTGTCGGTGAAAATTTAAAAAAATTAATTGAAAAAACTAATGGTCAAAATATTAATTGGCAAATAACCGAGGCTTGGCCACCAACAGTAAATCATGTGTCTCCTTGCCACTATAATGGCACTTGTGTAGACGCTAATCTCACTAGTGAAGCAACTCCTCAAAATATAAATGATTTTATTATTATGGCTAATGATTCAGGTCTCAATGCTGTATATGAAGTCAAAACAGACACGGAAAGACTTAATCTTCTTAACCGAGGGGTTTTAAATGTACGAACTGTTTCAGGCATCAATGCTCCACATTTTCATATAGAAAATGATTAATTAAATATGCCCAAAACAACATTTATAACATTAGTCATAGTTTTGACTCTTATCGTTCTCTCCGGAGGATTTTGGTTTTTCTTTATTTATCAGACTCCGGCGGAAAGCGTTAGAAATATAAAAACTGAAATTATAGATCGTTTGCCGTTCGGTGGCGGATTCGGCGGTAGTTCAGGAGAAAACAAAGAAACCAGTAAAGAGGAAACTCAGGGTGGTGAAACAAAAATTAACGAAAATAGCAATAAGGGTGGCACGACCTTTACCCCATCAAAAATAAGAATGCTCTCTCAAATACCGGTTGCCGGCTTTGGTGTAATGGAGGCAACCAGCACCAAAATGGCGCGTTATATTGAACGCGCCAGCGGAAATGTTTATGAAATCGGCGTAGATGAAGAAACCGCCAGAAGACGGCTCACTAACACCACTATTCCGCGCATTCGCGAAGCTTTTTTCACCCAAAACGGAGCTGGGGTGATAATCAGGTATCTAAAAGACGACAATAAAACAATAGAAACATATTCAGCAAGCATTCCCACCCAAGGACAAACACCTAATGAAAGCGGTGAACTTAAGGTGGTTTTTCTCCCTCAAAATATATCTTCTCTCGCCGTGTCACCTGACGGCAAAAAAATATTTTACATAGTGGAATTCAATGAGGGAACGCTTGGCTTCGTTTCAAACACATTAAACGAAAGTAAACAGCAGATATTCAATTCTCCGCTTACTGAATGGATTGCTTCGTGGCCACAGGAGAAAACAATATTTCTCACCACAAAACCATCCGGCGGAGTTAGCGGGTACTCGTTCAGTTTAAATACCACCACAAAAGTATTTGAGAAAATTTTAGGCGGAGTGGGGCTCACTTCGCTTGTCAGCCCAAACGGGAAATTAATGCTTTTCAGTAGTTCGGGTGAAACGGGAATCGCCCTTTCCATATACGACATAAAAAATAAAACAACGGTTGCGCTTAACGCAAGAACTTTGCCTGAAAAATGTGTGTGGACCGCCGATAGCGCAAAAATTTATTGCGCCGTACCTACAAACACAGTTTTATCAAAATTACCAGATACTTGGTATCAAGGAAAATTCTTTTTCTCCGACCGCATTTGGCTTATAAACCCGGCAGATGGAAGCGGTAGTATTATTGCCGACCTTAAAGATGAAACTGGAAAAAATATTGACGCAATAAATCTTTCGGCAGACAAGAAAGGAAACAATTTGTTTTTTGTAAACAAAATAGACCAGTCTCTGTGGTCTGTAAAGTTAGGTGAATAGGAGACGGTTTGTTGGGAATAAGGAAATAGTTTATGTCATCTATTGTCTAATTCGCTCGAATTAGACAATAGATGAGAATCAAATTTTTTAAACTTTCTTAAACTAATTTCCAAAAACTATATCCTAAAAAAGCTACTTCTTAATTCCCGCTTTCCTACGCACCATATACTCCTGCCCAGTCATAAAAACACTGCTGGTAATCCAATAGAGCGCCACTGCCGCGGAAGTTGTGTAAGCGATAAAAACAATCAAGATTGGAAGAAAATAGCGCATTTGTATGTTCATACTCCGTGAAAACTCGTCCGAAAATGAGGTTTTGCCTGGATTTAGTGGCGCTATTTTAGGCATAGTGTAGGCGGTTTGAATGTATTGCGTTATACCGGCAATTATCGCAAAAATAACGCTTTTCCCCGCAACATCAATACTCAAAAAAATTGAATCAACATTTTCCGGAAAATGAACGAATGAGTACAGCACTCCGCCGTTGGGGGCAAGGCCTTTTAAAAAAACAAAGTAGAGCGCTAAAATAATCGGGATTTGTATAAGCACAGTGAGACACCCGGAAAACGGATTGATGTTGTGTTTTTTGTAAAGCTCCATCATTTCGCGAGCCTGCGCTTCTTTTTCTTTCTTTTTTTCTTTTATAGCCCTGACTTCACCTTCAATTGAGCGCATTTTTACTTGAGTGGTAATTGATTTTTGCGAAAGAGGGTAAAGAATTAATTTAACAATAATAGTGAGCACAATAATAGAAATTGCCACACTCCCGCCGGGAATTATTGATATTAAAAAAACAAGCCCGTTGTACAGGGGTTCGTAAAAAAAAATATCCCAAATATTTTTAATCATTTTTGTATTATAACTGAGTCAATCTGGTAATGCTGAAATGGGTGGCATTTGCTTATCCGTTTTAACCCCAAGAAAAACCCTCTGAGCGCTCCGTATTTTATTATTGAAAGGCGAGTGTATTCTGAGCACGACGGATAAAACGCACAAGTAAGGCGCGGGGGTATCAGGTTTTTGGTAATCATTCCAGTTTCAGGGGAAAGTAATTTTTGGTATATGAAAATGAGTGATAAAAAAATATATTTCATTGTGTTTAATTATATAGCAAGACCGGCGCGTGACATAAGAGATAAAAATTCTTTTTCTAATTCTTTAAATGGAATTGTTTTTTTAATAAAAAGAATAACAGTATGGTGGGGAAAAGCTTTAATTATGTGTTTATTAAACAAATAATATCCTTGGCGTCTGAGTTTATTGCGAGTAACGGCATTTTTTGCCACTTGTTTTGATACCACCACAGCATAACGCCCGGTTTCTTTCATTGGCGCCACCCTAAAAGAAAGGAGGGGGGAATGAAACACGCGCCCTTTTTTCAAAAACTCAAGAAAAAGACTGTGGGGAAGGCGTTTTTTATTGGGAATCATTATTTATACTGATAATTTTTTTCTACCCTTATTTCTACGGCGTTTTAATGTATTTCTACCGCCAGTAGTACGGGTACGAACCAAAAAACCATGAGTACGGGCTCTTTTTTTCTTTTTCGGTTTATAAGTAAAAGACATAGAGAATAATATACTTTATATAGCAAAATGTAAAAAAAATCAACCTTATTATAATTTTCTGTTAGTTTCTATGGAAATAATCAAATCCCCTAATATAAAGAGATAAATTTAAAACAAAGTCAATTGCTTTTTTATTCAGTGGGTATAGGATAGTAGCAACTCTGTTTAAATAAATTTGATAAAAAATATTTTACAAAGATACTAACACCTTATACACATTTTATAAACAAAAATTCAATTTCTTTTATTGTTCTAAAAAATATATAATAATCCCACTCTATTAACTACTGCCAAAACACCATGGATACAAAAGAACTTTGGGACAACGCGCTGACGGAGATAGAACTCTCTGTTTCCAAGGCTAATTTTGGCACGTGGTTTAGAAACACTAGAATTACGAGAGTGGAGGGCGGGGTTGTTTTTTTAGGTGTCCCTAATGAATTTATAAAAGATTGGCTTATTAATAAATAC
Organism: uncultured Candidatus Saccharibacteria bacterium; assembly: GCA_964364185.1. GTDB lineage: Bacteria > Patescibacteriota > Minisyncoccia > Phycocordibacterales > VMEP01 > JAUYLU01. The sequence continues at coordinate 11,543 of CAYIKU010000004.1, read as the reverse complement.
CATAAATCAATATTGGGGGCGCTCCGTAATATTTCCGAGAAGGTACGCGGTATTGAATATACAATAATGAAAGAAAGTGAAAAAACTAAATCCGCGCCGGTGTTTTCTGAAATGGCAACTATTGCCAGAGAGCTACCTCTTTCTGATTTATATATCAACAAAGAAGATAATTTAAATCCCCGCTACTCTTTTGAGTCTTTTATTATAGGATCTTTTAATGAGTTGGCTTATACCGCAGCGCAAGCAGTAATTTTAAAACTGGGTATGGCATACAATCCTCTTTTTGTTTATGGGGGTACGGGGCTTGGTAAAACACATCTTATCCAGGCCATTGGTAATACTATTAAAAGTAAGCATAATGATAAAAAAATCTATTATGTTACTTCGGAAAAGTTTTCAATGGATTACATTAATTCCATTCAAAATAATAAAATACAGTCTTTTAAGGAAAAATATAGAAAATACGATGTTTTAATTATGGATGACATTCAATTCCTTTCGAAAAAAGAAAAAACACAAGAAGAATTATTTCATTTATTCAACGCTCTTTATGATAACAATAAGCAAATTATTTTCTCTTCAGACAGGCATCCTAGTTATATACCGGAACTGGAGGACCGCCTGCGCTCTAGGTTCGCCGCTGGGATGATTGTTGACGTATCTCTCCCTGATTATGAGTCCCGACTAGCGATTATAAAATCTAAGTCGTCACAAAACGGGTTTTTCCCAGAAAATGATGTTCTTGAATATCTCTCTTCTGTGGTACAGGGTAATATAAGAGAATTAGAGGGTGTTCTTAACTCAATTATCTGCCAAGCTCAATTAAAAGGAAGGAATTTAAGCGTATTAGAGGTTAAATCACTGCTTAAAAACAATATTAAACCAAAAAAGAACACTTCAGTTAAGGATATTATAAAAACTATTGCTGATTTTTATAACATAGAAGAAGGGGTTATATATGAAAAAACAAGGAAGAAAGAGGTTGTTAGGCCGCGTCAAATAGCTATGTATATACTCCGGGAGGATTTTAATATATCTTTCCCGTCTATTGGGGAAAAATTAGGGGGGCGAGACCACACTACTGTAATGCACTCTTGTGAAAAAATTAAAAAAGAAATTAAAATAGATAATGTATTAGTGGAGGAAATAGAAAAATTGAGATTAATGTTTTAATTGTGTATAAAAATATTAATAATATATAAAAATGATTTATTAAAAAGTTATCAACATATTATATTAAATAATTAACATTATATTATTACTTAAATTAATATAAAAATAAATAAAAATGAATTATTTTAAAAGATATACACATATAAACAATAATAAATAAAATAATAAAATTATAATGAAAGTAGAATGTATAGTAGAAAAATTAAAAGAAGCCATTCCTCAAGTTGATAGAATTACGGGTAAAAATCTTACTTTACCCATACTTAATTCAATTCTTATTATAGGAAGTGGTAAAACATTAAAATTAAGAGCCACAAACCTGGATATTGGTGTGGAAATTGAAATTCCATCAAAAATAGAAAACGAAGGTGTGGTTTTAGTAAACGGATCTCTTTTAAATTCAATAATTTCAACCATTACAACAAAAAACCTAACACTAGAAACAACACAAAATAATCTTCATATAACAACTGATTATAATAATATTATTATAAAAACATACCCACAAGACGATTTTCCAACCATTCCAATTGTTTCAGGTAATGAGTTTGTATTTGAAACAAAAAAAATAATACAAGCGATAAAAGCAGTCTCTTATAGCGCTTCTTTTTCGGAAATAAAACCAGAAATTTCAAGTGTTTATATATATGAAAACAATAGTGAGTTGATTTTTGCCGCCACGGATTCATTTCGTTTGGCGGAAAAAAGAATTAAAATAAAAAAACCAAAAGATTTTCCAGAAGTTATTATTCCAATAAAAAACATTATAGAAATAATAAGGGTGTTTGATGGGGTTGATGGTGATATTAATATTTCCATAAACAAAAACCAAATATCTTTTTCCCACCAAAATATTTATCTCACATCACGGCTTATTAATGGCGTATTTCCTGATTATAAGCAAATAATTCCCAAAGAGTATAAAACAAAAATTATTGTTTTAAGGCAGGATTTAATTACAGCGCTTAAAACAGCGGCTATTTTTTCCGGTAAATTTAACGAACTGGGGATAATAATAAAACCAAAACAGAAAATTTTTGAAGTTCACACTAAACACCAGGATTTTGGTGAAAATACAACAAAAATAGAAGGAGCTTTATCAGGGGAAGATTTGGAGGTTAATTTTAATTATAAATATATTTTTGATTGCCTACAAACTATCACCGACGACAGTGTTTCTCTCTTATTCAATGGGATACATAAACCGCTTATTATACAAGGAGTTTCCGATATGTCGTTTTTATGTTTAGTTATGCCAATGAATAAGTAGTATGGATAATCATATAAAAATATTTTTAAATAAGTTTTTTGAATTAAAAAATAAAAACACCCATTTTAAAAAAATACTTATTGATATTATTTACAATAAAATAAATATTCCCATACAAGAGGATCAGATAGAAATTAGCGGGAAAAATGTATTTATAAAAACCACCCCCGTAATTAAAAATGAATTGTTTATAAAAAAAGAAGAAATTATAAAAGAATTTAATCAAAAAACAAACAAAAATATTTTAATCAGTTAGTACTATAGACTAAAAAAAATACGGTTGTTTGAGTGCTGTTAAAAACAGAATCATATCCCACCACCCGCAGTTCATTTATTTCTCCAATGGCGCTATTTTCGTCTAGTATAAAAGAAAAACTATTCAAGTTATACGACGATCCAATAAAATTATTATTAAAAAAGAAATCAATTTTAGATATTGGGAATCTCCCGCTGTTTTTAAGTAATACATTAACAGTATCACCCGCGCGGAATATTTCTTGCGCTACCGGTTTTATAATTGAAATTTGCGGCACAAATTGCGAAACATGAACATCATCATAACCAGTCGGGATATCTTTCTCGGATATATTGGGAAAATATATTTTTTGTTCAGCTAACATTTTTTTAATCGGATATTCCCATAAATTAAATTGAGGGTCGTTTTCCGGGTTGATTGGCGCTTCTCCTAATGGGTTTTTTTTGTCGACCCAATAGAGGATTGTATGCGGGTTTGAAATTACCAATTCCCCCAAGGTTTCTTTGGGTGTGTCGGGGGTTGCCAGTTTTTTAGATATTTTATCAATAAGATAATTTTTCCCGCCCCACCAAATACCGCGGAATACCGGCTTTTTTGTAAGATCGATATTTTTATTTGGTTTTTCAAAACGCTCCACAGGCAATTCTAAGAGCGTTTCAACCATAAACGCATTCCATAACGGGGCTATTATTAAACCAGCAACCTTTTTCTCCATAGGCGAATTATCATTATTCCCCGCCCATGCTCCAACTACCAACGATGGCGTATAGCCAATAACCCAAGCGTCGCGATAATCGTTTGTGGTGCCGGTTTTCACCGCAACCTCGCGACCAGGGAAATAAAGAGCTGAACGCCCTCCGAACGCCGGCGTTCTAGCGATATTATCGGAAAGGATGTCGTTTATTTGAAGCGCCACATCTTTGAGGATTACTTGTTCTTCTTTACCAGCCCATTCTTCAAAAACCTGCCCCTTTCCATCTTCTATTCTTAATATTTTTTCATACGGATTTCGCGCCCCATTATTTGCGAAGACCCCGTAAGCGGAGGTTATATCAAGAAGGCTGACTTCACCACCACCGAGCACCAACGTTAAACCATATTGGTCTTTATCTTTCAAACTTTTAATTCCCATTACTCGCGCTGTTTTAAGCGAGTCGTCTATTCCCGCAAGATAAAGAGTTTTAATTGACGGAATGTTGATTGATTGCGCGAGCGCTTCTCGGAGTGTTACTGGACCGCGGAATTTATTATCGTAATTTTCCGGCATATAACAATTATCCGCGCTCTCGCCCCCTATTGGTTTTCCTTCCGGCGTGCAAGTCGTTTGAAATTCAGTTTGAAGATCAAAAAGCACAGTTTCCGGCGTGTACCCCTTCGCGAAGGCCGTAGCATAAACAATCGGTTTAAAGGCGGACCCCGGCTGGCGATGGGCGAGCGCTACATTAAAACTTCCCTCAACTTCTTTATTAAAATAATCGCGCGACCCGACCATTACTAAAATTTGACCGGTTTTAGGGTCTATGGCCACCAAACTGGCATTTTTAGCGTTAAAGTTTTTCTCATTTTCTTTGGCGTATTTTGCCACAATTTCTTCAGCTCTCTTTTGGAGTCCGTAATCAAGCGTAGTGGTAACCTTGAGTCCGCCTTCTACCGCCTCTATGCCGTATTTTTCCTCTAAATATTCCCTGATAAACATAACAAAATGAAGCGCTTTGGCGTTCCCCTCGTTTTGAGGGGAAAATTCAACAATGGCGCTAACCGCTTCCTGGTATTCTTTTTCATTAATAAAACCAAGGTCGCGCATCTTAAAGAGCACTAAATTTTTCCTTTCCCCAAGCTTTTCTTTATTTTTACCGTATGGTGAAAAGTATGTTGGCGCCTGGGGAAGTGCGGCTAAATATGCCGATTCGGAGAGTGTTAGGTCTTTAGGTGGCTTGCTAAAATAGTATTGAGACGCTTCAGATATACCATATACCTCCCCCCCGTACGGCGCTTCATTTAAATAAAGGGCTAAAATATCATCCTTTCCCATTACTCGCTCGAGTTTGGTGGCTAAAATCCACTCTTTAATCTTGCGGGAAACTTTTTTGTCTTGGGTAAGCAGGGCATTTTTGATTATCTGTTGGGTTATAGTTGACCCACCCTGGGAAAAGCTTCCGCGGAACAAGTTTATCATTGTTGCTCTAGCGATAGATGTAAAACGAACCCCGCCGTGTTGGTAAAAATCTTTATCTTCAATGGCGACTGTGGCGTTTTTTATATACACCCCCATATCACTCCAAGGGATGACGGTGCGCTTTATATTTTGGTAGACATCATAAAGCAAAATTTTCCCAGTACGGTCATAAATTTTAGTCGAGTTTAACACCCGCCGTTTTTCGAACGAATCAAGGGCGGGAATTTTAAGCGACCCCGCCCAGAGCATTACAAACCCCCCGAATAAAAAAATAAAACTAAGGGAGACTAGAACCCAATTTTTTCGCAAGTAGCGATTTAGGTGTCGGTTATGGAAAAGCGCGAACCGCATATGACCGTATCATAACATAATAGCGTTTCCCGTAGGATTAATTTTTATTTCGACGAGCAAGGAGTAAAGTTAATGAGTGCTCTAATTCATTTTGTCCGAGCGACATCGAAACATTGTACCCAGTTATATGATAGAGTGTGGTCATGGCAGACAAGAATGTGCAAAAAATTAATGAAATTTTAACTCGTGGAGTTGAGGAGATTTTTGTTCGCGGGGATTTAGAAAAAGCCCTTCTTTCCGGCAAAAAATTAACAATAAAGCTTGGTATTGATCCAACCAGCCCAAATATTCATATAGGCAGAGCAGTTGTTCTTTGGAAGCTAAGATCTTTTCAGGAGCTGGGTCATAAGATTGTTTTTATTGTCGGCGATTTTACGGGGCTTATTGGCGATACTTCGGATAAAGAATCCGAGCGCCCAATGTTGGGCGAGAGGGAGGTGAAGAAAAATTTAAAAACCTATTTTGCTCAAGCTTTTAAAATTTTAGACAAAAATAAGACAAAAACATACTACAACTCCTCTTGGCTGAAAAAGCTCGGGTTTAAAGAAATAGGAGAAATGGCGGATTTATTCGGACTCCATGAATTTGAAGCCAGGGAAAATATCAGCAAGCGCTTAAAAGCGGGGAAACGCGTCTCATTAAGGGAGCTTCTTTACCCTCTTATGCAGGGATATGATTCTGTTTACATAAAAGCAGACGTAGAACTAGGCGGAACCGACCAAAAATTTAATCTATTAGCGGGGAGGACTATACAGAAACACTATAAACAAATACCGCAAAATATTGTCATAACATCACTCATAGAAGGAACTGACGGACGCAAAATGTCTTCTTCTTGGGGTAATGTTATTAATATCATCGACGAACCAAATGATATGTTCGGCAAGGTTATGTCACTACCGGATAGTTTGATAGAAAAATATTTTATTTTCACTACCCGCATACCGACAGAAGAAATTAAAAAACTTAATCAAGAAAACACCAATCCCCGCGACCTAAAAATGATTCTTGCCAAGGAAATAGTCAAACTTTATCACGGAGAAAAAATGGCAATTTCAGCGAGTGATAGTTTTATAAAACAATTTCAAAAAAAAGAAGTTCCGGAAGATATGGGCGGGGTTGTTATCTATAATAAAAATACCCCACTTGTCGATATTTTATTGCAAAATAAATTAGTGGCTTCCAAGTCTGAATTCCAGCGGCTTTTTGATGGTGGGGCGATAGAAATAATAGGCAAGGGTAAAATATCATCTTCCAAAATAATTATTACAGAGGGAGCAATAATAAAAGTTGGCAAGCGGAGATTTCTAAAAATAATTTTAAAATAAAATAAAAAACTTCCCGCATGGGAAGTTTTTTATTAATTAATACTCCTCGTCTTCTTCGGCGGTATCTCCCGTGTATAAATCATCGCTCTCTATTTCATCACCAAAAAGAGCATCATCTATGTTTATTGCGATATTGTCGCCACCAAAGCCCTCTATTTCTTTATCGTCCATAATTTTTTGATTAGGATTAATGCGTATTTTTTTATGTTGTATCAAAATAGGAAACACTTGGCAATAAGCAGAAGCCTTAATGTGTGGATAAGTTTTAATATCTTTGATGGGCGAAAAAAGTAAGCCCAACCGCGACCGCGTCAAACTCATCGTCAGCTGTCTTTTTATCAGGGAAAACAATAAGCTTTTTAACCATATCGGTAACCTGTTTTTTATCCGCCCGACCGTAACTAGTTATGGCGATTTTTATTTGAAGGGGAGTAAATTCCGTTACGGGGATATTTGCCGATACGGCTTCATAAAGCAATACCCCCCGCGCTTCCGATACCCGCATAGCGGTTTTCTGGTTCGTTTCCATGTAAAGTTTTTCAATAGCCATCGCTTGCGGTTCCCACTTTTTAATTAAACCCTTAACTTCTTGTCCGATCATAAAAAGCCTTTTTTCAAAATTTTCTTTCGCGCTTGTGGTAAAACAGTCGGAATAAAGCAAAACTTCTTTGCCTTTATTTTTTTCAACAATAGCCAGCCCCAACTTTTCATACCCCGGGTCAATCGCGAGTACGCGCAATTTTAAATTTTCAATTTTCAATTTCAAAATAATGTTTTAATGACGCAATTTTTTAAAAATTTTAAATTCATGCCGCATTAGTATGGACACTTTGGACATCGTCCATTTCCTCAATCTTTTCAATTAAAAACGACAATTTGATTCCGTCTTCTTCCGAAAGCGGTACGGTCGTTTGTGGAAACCATTCTCTATTTTTTTTAATAAACGCCCATGAAGCGGCTCCCGTTCCGGCAAGATTTCCGCCGTGCTCCAAAAGTAAATACTTTATTTCTTGCGAAACCCTGTTTTTATTGTCGGTCAATCCTTCAATCAAAAGCGCCGACCCGCCCGGCCCGTACGCTTCGTATAAAACCCCAAACATTTCTCCTTCTTCTCCACTCACACCCTTTTTTACCGCTCTATCAATCGTGTCTTTCGGCATGTTTTCTTTTTTCGCTTTTTCAATTACCGCGCGAAGCGACGGCGAATTAATGTCTCCCTTTGCGCACCTAGACTCGGATGAAATAAGACGAGAGATTTTAGAAAAGACCTTGCTTCTCTTTGCATCCTCGCTCCCTTTTTGCCTTTTTATTTGAGACCACTTTGAGTGTCCGGACATGTCTGTTTTTTAAAAAGCGAAGCGACTTAAAAAACGCCACCCCGCCATATTTTTACTATTTTATTTCTTAATAATGCCACTATACCACTAAGTGTGTTTTTGTCTCGTGGGGCGCGTGTCCGAATAAGACAACCTAGGGCGGGCGAAGCGCCCCGCTATAAATTATTTTGTAAAAAAATGGCGGGGTTTCATTTCGCATATTTTTTAATGTTTGACTTCTGATTTCTTTTTGTGTATGAATATGGCAGATTCTTTTGATAT
>CAYIKU010000004.1:0-3291 GCA_964364185.1 uncultured Candidatus Saccharibacteria bacterium | reverse complement strand
AATGTTTGACTTCTGATTTCTTTTTGTGTATGAATATGGCAGATTCTTTTGATATAAAGGAGAAATATTATGCCCAAGAAATTTAAAAGAAATTCAGATAACTCATTTTTCTCAAAACTCCGCAAATTATTTCCGCCTCCGCCTGAACTCACTCTCAAATTATGGAGGGCAGCAAGACAGAGCCAGAAATAAATGATAACGAAAAGTCCCGCAATGCGGGACTTTTTTTATCCACTAAAATTTTTAACTAAAGAAATTTTTCCTGTCTGTCGGCTGGCAATTCAAATCCCAAATGTTCATATGCCCGCGGTGTTGCCATTCTCCCGCGCGAGGTGCGTTCCAAAAGTCCCAATTGAATGAGAAACGGTTCACTCACTTCTTCAATAGTCGCTTCTTCTTCGCCCGTTGCCGCGGCCAAAGTATTTAATCCGGTTGGTCCACCGCCGAATTTTTCTATGATTACAGAAAGAAGGGAGCGGTCGGAAGAGGTGAGGCCGAGCTCATCAACCTCCAGAAGATTAAGGGCTTCTTTAACGGTTTCTTTATCGAGAGGTTTTTTGTGCACTTGGGCGAAGTCGCGACAGCGTTTTAAGAGATGATTCGCGATGCGCGGAGTAAAACGGCTTCTTTTTGCTATTTCTTCAATCGCCTCGGAGTCCAGTTTGGCTCCTAAAATTTTTGCCGAGCGGTTTACTATTTCACCGATTTCTTTTTCCGAATAATATTCAAGACGGAATGTTCCGCCGGAAAAGCGCGAACGAAGCGGGGAGGAGAGAAGGGCTACTCGCGTGGTGGCGGCAAGAAGCGTAAACGGCGGAAGCTCAAGCTGTATGGTGCGCGCCGAAGGCCCTTTGCCGATAATAATATCAAGCGAGCCGGATTCCATGGCGGGGTAGAGCACTTCTTCTATTAATTTGTTCAGGCGGTGAATCTCGTCAATAAATAAAATATCCCCAGGCGAAAGATTCGTAAGAATTGAAGCAAGGTCGCCAACTTTTTCCACCGCCGGGCCGGAAGTTGTTTTCATCTGCGCGCCGATTTCGTGGGCGATTAAATGAGCGAGTGTTGTTTTACCCAAGCCGGGCGGTCCGTAAAAAAGCACATGCTCCGGCGGATGTTTGCGCTCGCGTGCCGCGGCAAGAAGAACTCGCAAGTTTTCTTTGATGCTTTTTTGTCCCACATACTCGTCCCAACGCGACGGACGAAGTGTATTATCCAAAAAACCGGTTTCCCTCGCTTCTTTTTTAGGATTATCGTCTTTTTTTAAGGGTTGGCTTGACACAATATTTATTTTATGCTAGTCTAAGAAAGTTCATAAAAAGTATACAAAAATTGACCCATTCGACTCTGCTCAAGGTCAATCCTGAGTTTATCGAAGGATTGAGATTAAAACCGAAGGTCTTAATCTCTAAGCAATCAAGCTCCGGCTTCCCTGGTTTGGTTCATAGGACATCTTGGCGCTCCGCCTCGCGCGGAGAGTTGCGAGGGTTATCCTTCGGGCCATACCTAACTTTTAGTACTTGTATTAAAAGGATTGCTTAGAGATTCAGGTTTTCGGTAAAAAACCAACCGCACAAAAAAGAAATAATTTCTCGCTTATTCTACGGTAGTTAGTTCAACAACGTGCGATAGTTCCGAAATAGAAGTATCTCCAGAGAGCACTTTCAGTATACCATCCTCGGCCATGTCCGGGATTCCTTGAGGAAGCGCCGCTTTTTTTATTTCTCGTTCGCTTGGATTTTGATTGATGACTTTTTCCACCGCCTCGTCCATTAGAACCGCTTCAAACACGCCGATTCTTCCTTTATACCCGGTTTGGTTGCAGTTAGCGCATCCCGGCGCCTCAAAAACTTTAAATTTTCCTTCGGGAATTTTTATTCCGGCGAACACACCCTCTTTTTTCATCCGCGCCAAAATGTTTGAAATAATTTCACCTTCTTCTTCTGTCGCCGGTCTTTCTTTTTTGCAGTTTTGGCAGAGCTTGCGGACCAAGCGCTGAGCAATGGCGATACTTAGGGCGGAACTTATAATTTTTGGATTAACACCGAGATCGATGAGGCGCGGAATCGCCCCGGCGGCGTTGTTGGTGTGAAGAGTCGAGAAAACCAAATGACCAGTTAGAGCCGCGTTAATGGCGGTTTTGGCGGTTTCGGCGTCTCTTATTTCGCCGACCATCATCACATCCGGATCTTGTCTAAGCGCGCTCCGTAGCCCCTCCAAAAAAGTGTAACCCTTGCGGTCGTCAGTTTGCGTTTGGGTAACTCCTTCCAAATGGTATTCAACAGGATCTTCGACAGTGATTATTTTAATTTCCGACGTGTAAATTTTTCGCAAAAAAGAATAGAGTGTCGTGGTTTTGCCGGAGCCGGTTGGTCCCGTGGTTAAAATAATGCCATTTGGCTTTGCGATTTCTCGCTCAAGTATTTTCATAAGATGCGCCGTGACGCCAAGTGATTCAAAAGTGACACGGATAGCTTTCGGATTGAGTACGCGGAGCACGATTGATTCGCCGTAAGAGCCGGGTATAAGCGACACGCGCACTTCTATATCAGCTCCGCTGATTTTTATACTGAACCGTCCGTCTTGGGAATTGTCTTTTATGTTTAATTTTAATCGCGCCAGAAGTTTTAAGCGGGAATTTAGAAGGTTATATGTGTCATAATCAAAAAAAATCACGTCTTCCAGTATTCCATCAAGGCGAAGTCTTAAACGCACCCTTTTTTCTTCCGGCTCAACATGTATATCGGATGCGTTGTTTGCCACCGCGCCGGCGAGAATTATCTCAAGCATTTTGGAAACCTTATGGCTCTTACTTTCTTTAAGCGTCCTCCCCACTATTTCTTTGATTTTTTCTATGCTTGTAAGAGAAGAGGCCATTTCCTCAAGCCCTTCTTGTGAAATATCCAAAATGCCGGATTTTGTTTCGGTGGCGAAGGAAACTTCCCTGTAGCGCGACCAAGCGCGTCCCAAACTTCCATTTGAAACCATGTAAAGGAACGGAACGAAGCGCTTGCTTTTTAACTCCTCTATTTTTCCCGCTATTCCATCGCGATTGGGGGCAAGGATGGCGATATATAAATTGTGGCCGGTGATTTTAAACGCCGCCATACCCAAAGTCCGCGCTTCCGCTTCTGGTATAATCTTGAGCGCGTCGGCTTCTATTGAAACAGTAGACAGGTCGGCGTAAGGAATGCCATATTTTTTAGAAAGTACCTTAACGAGATCCTCCTCTTCCTTGCGGTAGAGCGCTTCAATCTGTTTATCGTTTTTATCATCACGCAGTAACGCCAT
>CAYIKU010000003.1:25057-32444 GCA_964364185.1 uncultured Candidatus Saccharibacteria bacterium | reverse complement strand
CAATGTGACGCTCTACCACTGAGCTATGGACGCATTTTAGCAAGTGAGGGATCAACGTGACGCTCTACCACTGAGCTATGCGCGCATAAAGTACATATTATCCGACTAAATAGATCATGTAAACATTTTTTATTGTTTACATAAATTTGGCGGAGACGGTGAGATTTGGCGATTACATCGCCAGGTATTTTTCGATGCTTTAAAAAAAGTATACCGAAAAATCTTTCAAATCTCACACGCGAGTAAAGCAGTTTACTCGCTCGTCCCCGTTTTTTCACGGAGTTCAAAAACGGAGACGGTGAGATTTGAACTCACGATCCGCTTTCGCGGATGCCGGTTTTCGAAACCGGTACCTTCAACCACTCAGCCACGTCTCCATATGGTAAGCTAGATACTAGCATTTTAACTAAAAAATGCTATATTTTCTCTACTTACGGCCCTATCGTCTAACGGTTAGGACACAAGCTTTTCAAGCTTGGAATCAGGGTTCGATTCCCTGTAGGGTCACAAAGTTATGGAAAAAGTGAACTGCTTCACTTTTTCCAAACATTTGTGAAGACGGAGGCATATTTTTTCAGCAGGAAAAATAGCCGAGTCCGGGTCTGGAAAATTCATTTTTGACGGAAAATGAATTATTGTGGATCAGATAATTTAGCACGCGTAGCGTACATTTTAAAGCGAGTAAACTGCTTTACTCGCGGATAATTTTTGAAAGCGCAGTGATATTTTGCGAGCACGCAAAATCACGAGCTGGGGTCGGCAAGTACTTACATATTTTGCGAAGAATTGAAGCAAAATATTTAGTAACTTGTGACCATGTAAATTTAGTATACGATTTATTTAAGCGTGCAGATATAAATAAATATCCTCAACTGCTTTAACAGCATCGCCGGCGGCGATATTGTTTTGATGATATAGAATATCCGTAGCGTCGCCTGCCGCCCAAATACCTTTTGTAGAAGTTATTTGTTTGCGGTGATCTATTTTAATTCGCCCATAATCATCCAGTTCAACGATGTTTTTTGTAAAATCGGTGTTTGGGATTTGGCCGATTTCCACAAACACGCCGGTTACGGGCAATTCGGTTATGGCGCCCGTTTTATTATCTTTGTAAACAAGCCCGTTTACGAATTTTTCTCCCTTAATTTCCACCACCTCCACGTTATTAAAAGCTTTTATTTTAGGATTTTTTAAGACCCTTTCAACCGTGACAGGATCTGCTTTCCAACTATTTTTATATTCCAAGAGAGTAACGCTTTTCGTGTAAGCTAAAAGTTGGGCGGCTGTTTCAAAACCGGCGTTGCCGCCTCCTATAACAGCGACATTTTGTCCGTCAAAAAGCGGTCCGTCGCATGAAGCGCAGTAAGTTATGCCGTTATGTTCTAGACGGTCGGCGCCCTTAGCATTAAGTTTTCGGCGGCTAGAACCGGTAGTAATAAGCAGAGTTTTAGAATTATATGTTTTATCGTTGTCCGTGGTAACTAAAAATCCGTCTTTATTTTTAGAAACGCCAGTAACCATTTCTCCTTCTTTAACCGTAAGAATTTCACCGACATATACCTCCAAATGTTTTTTAAAATTTAAAGCCAAATCAGCGCCGGAAATGGAAGGCGTACCGATCCAATTTTGAATATCAGGCGATACGACAGATTGCCCCCCAAAATCAGATGTAATAAGAAGAGTTTTTAGTTTTTTACGTGAGGCATAGACGCCCGCCGCCGTGCCAGCTGGACCGGCACCGATAATTATTAAATCGTAGGGAAGTTTGTAGTCCATAGTCTGTAGTCTATAGTTTAATTTTGGTGATTAATACACTAAGCATTCTCATCGTTTCGTCTAGTAGCGAATCTACTCTTGAATAATCCAAGTTTTTACTAAATGATAATTGTTTTGTAATCTCGATATGAGTTTCTAATTCTGAACCAGAACCTTGGGCTATAACAAGAAAATGAGAAAAATCTTTATTACTTCTACGACGACTTCCTTCAGCGATGTTTGAAGGAATTGAAATTGACGCTCGACGCATTTGAGATATTAGACCGTATATTTCCGATTTGGGAAATTTTTCTGTGAGTTCGTATGTGGCAAGTGCTAATTCTACGGACCTTTGCCAAACTTTTAGATTTTTGTATCCCTTTGTTTTTTCTGTATCCATAACTATAGACTATAATCTACTGACTATAGACTAGTTTTTACTTCTTTCCCCTTCTTAAAAAAGCGGGGATGGCATTCCAGTCGTCTTCACCATTACTTAATCCTTCATCAATAACTACTTCCTTTTTTTCTTTTTCCGTTTTTTTAATTGTTTCAATTGGTGGGACTTGTTCTTTCTTTGCCTCTTTATTTTCATACTCTTTACCGATATTAAAAAGAGTTGTTTTTTTAGGCGCATTATTTGGAAATCCCGAAGCAATAACAGTAACCTTCAGTTCTCCCTTTTTAAGTTTTTCGTCGCGGATGGCGCCGAAAATAATCTTGGCATCCTTGTCTACTGATTCTGTAATCACCCTGGCCGCTTCCTGTACTTCGTGCATGGTCATATTTTCATCTCCGGCGATGGCGAAGAGCACGCCCTTGGCTCCATGAATTGAGATTTCAAGAAGAGGAGAATTGATGGCGGCGGTAGCGGCTTCCACCGCGCGATTATCACCGGTAGCTTTACCGATACCCATGAGCGCCGACCCGGTATTGGACATTACAGCGCGAATATCTGCGAAATCAACATTAATAATGCCGGGTGCGGTAATCAATTCAGAAATTCCTTCCACCGCTTGGCGGAGAATTTCATCGCAGGTGGCAAAAGCGCTTTTAAGTGTGGTGTTTTTATCAATAATAGAAAACAAGCGGTCGTTCGGTATGACAATAAGGGCGTCCACTTCTTTTTCCAGATCGTCCAATCCTTTTTCGGCTATGCGCATTCTCTGTTGGCCCTCAAAGAAAAACGGCTTAGTGACAACGGCTACGGTTAAAACTCCCTGTTCTTTAGCGATACGAGCGATGATAGGAGATGCACCGGTGCCCGTGCCTCCACCCATTCCGCAAGCGATGAAAACTATATCAGCTCCTTTGACGATATCTTGTATCTCTTCTTTGCTTTCTTCAGCTGAACGTTTGCCTATTTCCGGATCCATTCCCGAACCCAATCCTTTTGTTGAATTTTTCCCGATGTGAATTTTTTTCTGCGCCAGCGAACTGTGCAAATCCTGCGTATCAGTATTCATAGCGATGAATTCAGTTCCGCGCACCTTGGAATTTATCATGTGGTTTAGGGCGTTTTTTCCGGAACCGCCCACGCCTATAACTTTAATTCTGGCGAACGCTTCTATTTCGGGATTTAATTTTGGCATAAAGGGTAGTTATTTAGTCTTAGTAATTAGTAACATAGTATTTCCTGCATAATAACAGAAAAAAAGAGATAACAAAACTATCCCTATGACATTAAAAATTGCAAAAATTTACGGCAAAAGCTCTTTGAGCGAACTATTGAGCACCGCTTTCGTTTTTCTCAATAAGCCATTCAAGAATCCGTCTTTGTCTTGCGAGAGAGTGTTGGAAAGAAGAAGAAGTCCATAAGCGACAGCCCAAGACGAGTCTTTAATTTTGCCTCTGGAATTTTGAAATAAGTCAGGTGTGGTTACGCGCGCTGGAAGCTTAAGCGTTTCTTTAGCCATCTCTTCTATCAAATTTAATTGCGCACCTCCGCCAGTCAGTACAATACCGGCCGGGAGCAGTCCGCTTCGTCCGATTTTTTTCAAGTAATTTTCAACGAGTTCAAAAATGTCGGTAAGACGCGCTTCAATAATTTCATCCAATTTTCTCCGCGAATAATTTGTCGCAAGCGATCCGCCTAATTTTATTTCCTCCGCTTCCTCTATTGGAATTTTTAATCCGAGGGCGATATCATTGGTGATGTCTATTCCGCCGATGGGAAAGACACGAAGAAATGTCGGCGTGTCGTTTTCAAATACCACCATAGAAACCGTTTCCGCGCCTATATTCACGAGGACTGAACCGGCTATTTTTTGGCGTTTATTGAGCGTGACCAAAGAAGCGGCTATCGGCGCGGCTACGATGTCAATCACTTCAACTCCGGCTTCTTCTATTACTTCCACCAAATCATTTAAATGCTGTTCCAGACAAGTGATGAAAATAGTTTTTACTTCAAGCTTGACACCACTCATTCCAACCGGCCGACCCAGCACTTCTTTGCCGTCAAGTTTCCATTTAACAGGGATGGTGTGGAGAATTCTCCGATTTTGAAATACCCCCAAAGATTTTTCACTTTCGGCGACGGCTTTTTTTGTGTCAAGTTCGGTCACCTCGCCATTGGCTTTTGAAATAACAGCCCCGCCCGTACCGGTGATGGAATCAAGACTAAGCCCTCCGACTGAAGCGAAAGCGCGCCTAATTTTTATTTTTGAAGTATGTTCGGCTTCGGATAAAGCCTTACGAATTGATTTTTCCGCTTCTTCCTTGTTTATAACATAGCCGTGGCGAAGTCCCCGTGACTCCGCCACACCCATTCCTATTACATTAGGGAGATGCTCCCCATTATTATACTCTCCCACGATAACGCGGCTTGAGTGTGTACCAATATCAATGCCAACGGTAATACTTCTCATCCTGTTAGAGATAGGGAACGCTTGCTCTATGTCTGGAGAGCGTTTCCATATTATTAGCTTTAAATTTCTCTCTCATTTTAACACTATAGCGCGTTTCCGTCCTGTTAGAAGTTAAAGATTAAAAATTAATATCACAAAAAGAAACTGTAAGCGGATTCATTCTTTCTACTCCAATATACATCGCGTGTTAAATGAACTTTTAACAGGATCTCTAACAGGACTCATAAATATAACTGAATACAATATAATTGGTTCGCTCGCTCGAAATGTATAAGGCAGTATCTTTTTCCATTTCTCCCTCACTGCCAATTATAATTTAAAGTCGGACTAAAAACCCCAAAAAACTAAATACTAAACGCGCGATGCAAGCGCTTCTCCATATGTTCCATTGTACTACCGTGAGAGAGTCCTTTCAAATGTAGAAGCGCGTGGATGAAAAAGAGACCTACGAGAGTGTCCCCATTTTTACCGAAAAGATGGCTTGATTTTTCCAGCTCCTTAATTGAAAGAAAAATTTCTCCGCGGTTTTGGGAGAGAGGGAAGGCGAGAACATTGGCCGGTTTATTTTTCCCCCGGTAAATGCGGTTTAATTTTTTGGTGGTTGCATTATCCGTAAAAACAATTGAAAGCTCGTATATTTTGCCGAGCACTTTTTCTTTCAGTCTTAAAAAAGGCAAGCGGGGAAGCTTGCCTTTTATCGTCTTAGTGATTTCGAGGTTGGGATATGTTGTCCTCATTTTTCTACCTTCGTCTCTTTTTTGGCGGAGGAAGCTTGCCTAGTTTTTTCAAACGCTCGTAAATTTTCCTTTTGGCAATCACTTTGAGCGCACCCTTCTTGCGCTTGAACTTTGAGAGCGGGCGGCCGCTGTAGCGGTTGCCTCTGACGCGCGGCAAAACGCCCGATTCTTGGACGCGCTTCTGGAAACGGCGAATTAGCCCTAAACTATTTTCATTTCCCGTCTTTTTTACTTCTACATTTACAGACATAGCAAAAAGGTTAGCATGCAGAGTGTATTTTAGCAAACGTTTTTATATTTCTATTCTTTTATTAAGGTCGTTTAATACGTCAGTAAATTCCTTTTCGTTACCACCTTCATTCATAAGTTCTCGTAATTCTGAATTACTACTAATACGTGAAATTACCATTTTTGATTTTTCAAGTACCACTGGTGAAAATGGCAATGTTTCTAGTTTTATCTTAGTTTCTGAAAATCCAAAATCCCCAGAGGGGGTTCCTTTCTTTGCAGCAAAAAGCTCTATGGCTGCAAGCGCTTGCGATGCAGTTTGAGAATCAAGATAGTCTGTACTTTTTAAATTGCTAACTTTATCAATTATCTCTTCTGCCAGTTTATTATTTTCTTCAACCTCATATAAAAAGTCTAGAGCATCATCGTTTTCAAAATTTTTATATCCCCAAGCTCCCATTTTATTTCAATTCCTTTAAATACTCCGGCAGTTTTTCAATTGGGACGGTGTCTTGCGAGCGATTTTGCATATTGCGCACTATTACTGTGCCTTCCAACGCTTCTTTTTGTCCGAAAATTATGGAATAAGGAACTTCAAGCGCTTCGGCGTTGCCGAGCTGGGCGCTTAAGCCGTCTTTGGAAAGCGATTGGGTAATGGGAATGTGCGCCTTGCGCAAAATTTCGATAATAGCCAGACTTTTCAGTTTTGCTTCAAAGCCAAGCTGAATGAAAAAGATTTTCGGTTTTTTTATGATGCGCGGAGTGAGCGGTTTGTGCTTAACAGAGAGAATTACGCGGTCTACGCCTATAGAAGCTCCTACAGCGGAAACATCTTTTTTGCTTCCGAGTGTTTTCCCCAAATAGTCATAGCGCCCGCCGCTTGCAACAGAAAGAGGAAGCTTCCCTTCTTCACCCTCCACTTCGCTAAAGTTTTGCAAAAATTCAAATACTGTTCTTGTGTAGTAGTCAAAACCCCGTACCAGTGTTTTGTCTATAGTGTAGGGGATATGCATTTCTTCCAGATATTCCAGCACTTCTTTGAAGTGCGTTTTGCAGTCATTGCAAAGATATGCCACAGAATCCGGGGCGCCGTCTTTTAGCGGGGTACATCTCTCGTCTTTGCAGTCAAGAAGGCGAAGCGGATTTTCTTTAATCCGGTTTTTGCAGTGATCGCAGAGTTTGTCGTCGTACTTTTTATAATACGCCCGCAGCTCTTTCACATAGCGCGGTCGGCATTCTTTATCGCCGATGCTGTTTATAGTAACAGAGAGATCTTTAAACCCGCTTTCTTCAAGAATCGTGCTTATAGTGCGAATGATTATGGCGTCCGCCACGCTTTGGGGCGCCCCCAATATTTCCAGGCCGAATTGTCTGAATTCTCTGAAACGCCCACGTTGCGGTTTGTCGTGGCGGAAAAAAGGGCCGTAATAATAAAGCATTACCGGCTGGGGGAGCGACTGCATACCGTGTTCAATATAGGCGCGCATCACGCCCGCCGTGCCTTCCGGGCGCATTGCCAAATGGTCGCCGCCCTTGGTTTTTAGCACATACATTTCTTTATCAATAACATCCGTACTGACGCCTATACCAGAAGTGAACACATCTTCTTTTTCCAAAATTGGCAGTTCAATCGGCTTAAACCCGTAATAGATGGCGACTTCCTGGGCTTTTTCAAAAAGACCCTGGTATTTGTAGTACTCTTCGTTTTGTATGTCGCGCATTCCCTTTGGCGCCTGCATAGGTTCTTTTTTCATATATTTTTTAACGAGCGGAGCGAGTTTTTAAAAATAATGACCCAGC
>CAYIKU010000003.1:21524-24957 GCA_964364185.1 uncultured Candidatus Saccharibacteria bacterium | reverse complement strand
ACATTGCCAGGGAAAATTGAAGCTTCGGTTATCGGGAAGAGACGAAGGAGCGCGCGCCCCACGATTAATTTTCTGTCGAGCGTTCCCCAGATGCGCGAATCGGAACTCGAAATGCGGTTGTCGCCCATCACGAAATATTCGTTTTCGCCCAAGATATAACTTCCGTTATCTGACGATTTATTTTTTATATAATCCTCCGCGATTAGCGTCCATTTTTTCTCCCCCGCTCGCTCAATAGAAACCTTGCCTTCTTTTATTTCAACTTTTTCTCTCGGAATTCCAACTATGCGTTTAATGAAAAATTTGGAAGTGTCTTTAGGATAGCGGAAAACAATTACATCGCCACGCTCCGGTGAGTTAAAGCGATAGCTTATCCGGTCGACTATAAGATATTCGCCGCTATGGAATGTCGGTACCATAGAAGCACCGCTTACAATAAACGGGTTTACAATAAAGAGGCGGATAGGAAGGACTATAACGAGTGCAAGGATGATTAATTCAAATATTTCGCGTAACCAATGTTTTTTACCTTGAGTATTTTCAGGCGCAACCGACGATGATTTCCACTTTTCATCCTGCATAGTGCATACATCTTAAATGAAAGGTGTTGGCAATGCAAATATGTTGAATTGTAAGAGCTTTAAGTCTGTGATATCGTTATTTCAAGAGATATTAATTTCTAAAACATATGAATAGATACATAGAAAAAGCTCTTAACCCAGAACCGGAAAATATTGCCGCAATGTTGGAGCAAGATGAAAGACCTCTTAGCCGTGAAGAAACGATAAAAGCCCTTGAGGGCGGTGCTATAATTGTTATTGGAAAAAATCCTCCCTTTGTACGCGCCGCGGAGAAATTATTAAAAATATACGGCGATTCTTCAAGTATTCCGCTTGAAGCATGTGAAGAAGTTATTGAAAAAGGAAAATTCAGCCACCAGCCGGAAATGCTTGTCGCTGTTGCGCGGAAGCTTGAAAGTGCCAACTAGTTTTTAATTTTTGAAATCCTGTAAATATTTTTTATGTCTCATATTCTCGTCGGGCTCGGTAATCCTGGTTTGGAATACGAAAACACCCGCCACAATACCGGACGTATTATGCTTGAATGTTTTCGCAAAAAAAACGACTTTCCTGATTGGAAGAGCGATAAAAAATTGAAAGCACTCATATCTGAAGGAAAGATTGGCAAACAAAAAGCGTTTTTAGCGGAACCGGAAAATTTTATGAATAATTCCGGGAAAAGCATCGCGTCTCTTGTAAAAAATAAAAAAGACGCGGCGCGTGCGGTCGTTATTTACGATGATTTGGATTTGCCCATCGGTACTTTTAAAATTTCGTTTAATCGGGGTTCAGGCGGACACAAAGGTCTTGAGTCTATTATAAAATCACTCAAAACACGGGAGTTCGTCCGTATGCGCGTGGGAATTGCGCCGATAACATTATCGGGTAAAATTAAAAAACCACAAGGCGACAAAGCGGTGCACGATTACATTATTGGGAAATTTAAAGAAAAAGAATTTGAAGTAATGAAGAAAGTAAGTAAGAAAGTAAGCGAAGCGCTTGTGATGATAGTTTCCGAAGGTCGCGAAAAAGCGATGGGGGAGTTCAATTAAATGACCACATTCCATTTTTTAATTTAATGTGGTAGCTTTTCGTTAAGTTTTCTTTGGAGGACATACAATACCACGCCCCAAAAGTTTGATTCATCTATTTATTCTCCGCGTACGACAGCGTCATACACTGTTTTTTGGGTTCAAATAGGGTAATTTGAAAATTATAAGTTTTTCCAAGTTCAAGAGTGCTTCGTAGTTTCTCTTCGGAGCCGAATTCAGAAACATGCACAAGACCCGCCACGCCTTCTTCAATAGAAATAAGTGCGCCGTGTTTGTTGAATTTAATCACAACGCCGGACATAATATCGCCTTTATTGTATTTCTTTTCCGCCTCTTTCCACGGATTTTCGCGAAGAGCTTTTATGGAGAGCGAAATTTTTCCGTCTTTTATTTCTATTATCTTGACACGAACTTTCTCACCGACCTTAAATAGCGCCTTAGGATCTTCTACAAGCCCCCAATCAATTTCAGATATGTGCACGAGACCCTCAAGCCCCTCTTCTATTTTAAGGAATATCCCGAAGTCAACGATACCGGTAACAATGCCGTCAATCTCGTCGCCCAAAGAATATTTTTCAATTATTTCTTGTTTATCTTTTTGGTCAAGGTCTTTTTCCGAAAAAATAAGTTTCCCTTCTTTGGGAGAGGCGGAAATAATGGAAACGGAAATGCGCGCGCCGACTAATTTTTTGAGTTCGCGGAGAATTTTTTCTTTATCGCCGTCTTCTACTCGCGGATAATGTTCCGTTTTTAATTGCGACGCCGGAAGAAACCCTTGGATACCTTGCCACTCCATAATGAGCCCTCCTTTATTTGCCTCTCTCACGGGGATTTCGATTACACGCTTTTCGCGGATGACTGCCTCAGCCTCGTTCCATATGAGCGCTTGTCTCGCTTCCTTAAGGGATAATTCTATATAGCCGTCCTCATTTTCTTTTTCTACGACCTTGGCTTTAATTACATCGCCTATATTTATTTTCTTGATGATGTCGCGGGCATTTAAAAATTCAATGCCGTAAATGATACCTATGCCGAATGGTTTTAAATCAACATAAACAACACCGCCTTCTACGGCTATTACCGGACCCTCTACCAAATCTTCAATTTCCGGCGTGCGTTCAGATTTTTCAAGAAAGTCTTTCATCGGACCTTCCGCAAGTATTTCTTTTTCTTCAGTTATTTTTGCTTTCATTATTTTTTATAATTAGCACCATATGCTTTTTATTTTCCTATAGAAAAATAAAAAGTACATGGTGCTTAAAGTATAGTTTCATTTCCTTCCGCTGTTGCGGAAGGAAATGAAAAATCCGCTCACGCGGATATATGATGGTTTTAGGGTTTGTATCGCAGGAGCCGACACAAGATTATCCTAAAAATCCGCTAATAAGTATTGGAAAGAGTATAGCGGGAGATTATCCAGTAGTCAATAGTTTGTACAGCTCATAATCAGTAGATATTGATTTATAAAAAAATAAAACTTTCCTATCCTCTATTTTTAGCTATAGCTAAAAATAGAGGATAGGAGGGGGAATAGATAAAATACGCGTAGCGATTTCCCCGCGGCTTGCCGCGGGGTGATTGATTCATATATGTTGTACCACAGAAGCCAATCAACATAGAAATACCCCGTAAGAAGTTCTTATGGGGTATTTCTAATTAAACATGGTTTTAGCGGGAAGAAAAATTTAATAAATTTAAATAAAAGGCGATCAGTTTAACTGTCGCCTTTTTCTTCAATATTTAGCCATATCACAATTTCCTCTTTATTTCAAAGGTAAATAATTTATCGGATGAAAATCGCAGTACGGGCGGGGCGAGCTT
>CAYIKU010000003.1:6399-21424 GCA_964364185.1 uncultured Candidatus Saccharibacteria bacterium | reverse complement strand
TTACGACTAATCATCCGGACTATAACGGAGTGGAGAATCTTTCCTTCGGAGAGAAAGAACCATTTGTAGCGCGCGGTCCCGGCGAATATGAAACTAAAAATATTTTTATTAAAGGAATTTCTTCGGGGCCAAAAGGAGAAAACGCGGTATTGAACACTATATATATACTTTCTGTAGATAAGATGAACATATGTTTTTTGGGGGCGCTTTCTTCAAAAATATTTTCGCCAGAAGCACGCGAAGAAATTGATAGTGTGGATATTTTATTTGTGCCCTTAAACGGAGGTTCGCTTACTCCATCTGATTCTTACGCCATAGCGGTATCCCTTGAACCAAAAATAATTATTCCTATGGATTACGATGAAAACACGCTTAAAAAATTTCTAAAAGAAGGAGGTGAAGAAAAAATTGAACCACTTGATAAATTAACAGTGAAGCAAAAAGATGTTGAAGGAAAAGAAGGCGAGATAGTCGTAATTGCTTCGTCAGCTTAAAACATATGTATCACCATATAGAAAACTTAAGAAGTAAACCAAAACACATAAGAAAAGCCATTCTTTATGTGAGTACCCCCTTAATCACCATTGTTATTGCGTCGCTTTGGTATTTGGGAGGAGGAATGAATGAAAATGAAAATAAAAAAATTGCTACCGATATTGTAACCGAAGTCGCGGTTGCGGAGTCCACCTCTTTGCTCCAAGAAGTTACCCCAAAAGAAATTTTTAGTCAGGATTTGTTGAAATTTTTTAGTAACATAAATTTAAGCGGTATTTTTGACAGTATAAATTTAGACGGTGTTGTTCAAAAAACAAGAGAAATGGCAAGCAGTATTTTTACAAGCAAAATTTTTGTTGAACAATACGAAAGGCAGGAAACAGACCAGCAATCAGCTCCGGACGAATTACAACAGGAAAAAGCGCCTGAAAATTGATATTAAATTGCCGTTTTTATTGCAAATTATAACCCCGAAAAAAGCTTTCTTTAAAAGCTTTTTTATGTTAAAATAGCTCTATAATATATGGCTAAAAAAGAAACTCCTCTTTCCGAAGGAATAAGCAAAAATATCGTTCCGGTAAATATAAGTTCCGAAATGAAGGAGTCGTATTTGGACTACGCCATGTCGGTCATTACCTCACGCGCGCTTCCTGATGTGCGTGACGGATTAAAGCCGGTGCATCGCCGAATTCTCTATTCAATGTCAGAGCTCGGGCTTACCGCGTCATCTAAGGCGCGTAAATCAGCGGCAGTAGTTGGGGATGTTCTCGGGAAATATCATCCGCACGGCGATACTGCTGTTTATGATGCTATGGTAAAAATGGCGCAGAATTTTTCTCATCGTTATCCGTTAGTTATAGGGCAAGGCAATTTCGGTTCAATTGACGGCGATAACGCCGCGGCTATGCGTTATACCGAAGCCAAGATGTCGAAAATGGCCGGCGAGCTTTTACGCGATCTTGAAAAAGAAACCGTAGAGTGGCGCCCGAATTACGACTCAACACGAAAAGAACCTACGGTTCTTCCCGCTGCGGTACCGAATTTAATTTTAAACGGTACGCTTGGTATTGCTGTCGGCATGGCCACTTCCATACCGCCCCACAATTTGGGCGAAATGATTGATGCGACTGTTTACCTTATTGATAACGAAGACGCTTCAACTGAAGATTTAACCCAGTTTGTTACGGGGCCTGATTTTCCGACAGGCGGAATCGTGTTTGGGCAAAAAGATTTGCATCACGCTTATGCGTCCGGACGCGGAGGAGTAGTTTGCCGGGGGGACGCGGAAATTTTAGAGAAAAAAGGCGGATATGAAATTGTCATAACTTCCATACCGTACCGCGTCAATAAATCCGATCTCATCGTTCATATAGCTGATTTGGTGCGCGAAAAAAAATTGGAAGGCATTCGCGATTTGCGCGACGAATCTACAAAAGATATTCGCGTGGTAGTGGAATTGAAACAAGGAGCGGCACCGCAGAAGATTTTAAACTTTTTATACAAACATACGGAACTTGAAACGATGTTTCATTTCAATATGCTAGCGCTTGTTGATGGCACTCCGGAAACCCTTTCCCTAAAGAGAATTCTTACGGAATTTGTAAAGCATCGTATTATCGTTGTGCGCCGCCGTACCGAATATGACCTTAAAAAAGCCCTAGAAAGGGAGCATATTTTGCTTGGCTTAAAGAAGGCACTGGACCAAATAGATAAAGTTATAAAGACCATTAAGACCTCAAGGGATACGATTATAGCTCACGCCAACCTAATGAAGGAATTCAAATTCTCGGCGCTCCAGGCGACGGCAATTTTAGAAATGAAGCTCCAGAGATTAGCCGGGCTTGAACGCAAGAAAATTGAAGATGAACTTATAGAGATAGAAGAATTAATCAAAAAATTAAAAGAGCTTCTTGGGAGCGCAAAGAAAATTTTGAAAGTTATTAAAGACGAACTTCTAGAGATAAAAGAGAAATACGGCGACCCGCGCCGGACTAGAGTTATAAAAGGCGGAGCAAAAATTCTCTCCGACGAAGATTTGGTGGCGGAAAAAGAATCAGTACTTGTGTTTACTGAAGGCGGTTATGTGAAGAGAACCGACCCGGGTGAATACAAATCGCAAAAAAGGGGAGGCGTCGGCGTTATCGACCTCGACACCAAAGAAGAGGATTTTGTGCGCACGCTTTTTCACACCAGTACCCACTCCGACCTTTTATTTTTCACGGACAAAGGAAAGGCCTACCAAATGAAAATGTATGAAATTGCCGAAGGCAAGCGCGCTACGCGCGGAAAATCCATTATGAACTTTCTCTCTCTTGCTGACAACGAGAAAGTGACCTCAATTCTTCCAATGACAAAAGAACTCAAACAATCCAAAAGCTCGCTCGTAATGATAACTTTGCGCGGGATTATAAAAAAAGTGGCGGGGGATGCATTCAAAGACGTAAGAAAAAGCGGACTTATCGCGATAAAACTCAAAGATGAAGACGAACTTCTCTCGACGCTTTTCGTCAATAAAGGCGATGAAATAATTTTATCCACAAAGAATGGTCAAGCTATTCGTTTTAAAGAGGGGGACGCGCGCGAGATGGGACGAAGCGCTTCGGGGGTAAAAGCCATGACTCTTAAAAAGGGCGACGAACTAATCGGGGCCGATGTTATTGGACCAAACGGGAAACAAGGAGAATTTTTAGTGATGTCTACGAATGGTTACGGCAAGAAAACCGCCCTTAAGGAGTATAAAGTACAGAAACGGGGAGGTTCCGGCATTAAAACAATGAAGATAACGCCAAAGACCGGGAAATTGGTAGTCGGGCATGTTGTGGGAGAAGAAATAACG
The DNA here is from genome assembly GCA_964364185.1 of uncultured Candidatus Saccharibacteria bacterium. Taxonomy (GTDB): domain Bacteria; phylum Patescibacteriota; class Minisyncoccia; order Phycocordibacterales; family VMEP01; genus JAUYLU01. Next base: position 18,093 of record CAYIKU010000003.1, on the reverse strand, counting down.
GAAATTATTTCTATGTCCAAGAAAAGCCAAGTTGTGAGGGTGCCGTTTCTAAGCGTACCGAAATTGGGACGCCAGACGCAGGGTGTCCGAATAATGAAGCTTAGGGAAGGGGATAATATTGCCTCGCTTACTTGCCTTTAGAAATTTAAAGAAATTTAAAATTAAAAAAGGGGGGAGTGGAAAAATATCCAGCTTATACAAACGTTCCCTTGGGTTTTTCACCATAATATGCTTTAATTTAAAAATAAACTGTTCATGTTATTTATATGTAGATTCGAATTTAGGTTTTACTAAAAACTAAAAACTATCAACTAAGAACTAACCCGTATGGCATTCGCACTACCAGGAGATATAATTAGTAATTTCTCAATAGATGAGGGGATGAACATTGCCGATTTTGGCGCCGGTTCTGGCATATATTCTATTATGGCCGGTAGGCTCGTTAAGGATTCAGGGCGCGTTTATGCTATTGATGTGAACAAAGATATGCTTCTCAAATTGAAAACCGACGCCGCGAAGCAGAAAATTTTTAATATTGAAATTGTTTGGGGAAATGTTGAAGTTTTGGGCGGGACGAAACTTGCGTCAAAAATTGTTGATAGGGTTATTATTTCAAATATCCTGTTTCAAGCTGAAGACAAAGATGGGGTTGTGAAAGAAGCCGCTAGACTTTTAAAACCCAATGGTTTAGCGCTTGTTGTGGATTGGTCTGGCTCTTACGGAGGTCTTGGGCCGAAGCCCGATGCCGTAGTGTCGCGCGACATTGCGCTTAAAATTTTTTTAGACAACGGTTTTGCTTTGGTGCGAGATATTCCCGCGGGTGATTATCACTTCGGATTTATCGTAAGGCGGCTGTAAAATTTAGAAAATTAAAGAGTCGCGGTAAGCGACGATTATAATTTACTTAACTCCAGCCCTAATTTTGCGGGAATATTTAAACAACATGTGATATTATTAACTTTCATCAAACTTTGTTCCGGCGACCCGCGGGCGAATAGCCCGGTCCTATTCGGACCAGGGTCGCCATGATGATATAGTGGCAAAATTAGAGCGGGGTGGTGATTTTTCTAATCGCTTCGCTCATTAAAAATCAACCATGAAACCGGGTTCAACTTTTCAGATAATAACAATGATCATTTTTGGATTTTTCGCCATCTTGGCGGTTTTGGTTTTCTCCGGCGTTTTCCCGATTTTTAATCGGGGGAGTAATAGCGCCAGCGGAGAAATTGTTGTCTGGGGAACGATACCAGAGGAAATAGTGGCACCGCTCTTTTCATATATCACAGATAATAATAAAAATCTTAAAATCGTTTATGAGGAAAAAAACGCCGCTTCTTTTGATAATAATTTTATTGAAGCATTGGCTTCTGGCAACGGACCGGATCTATTTTTCTTACCGCAAAATTTTATTCTCAAATACGAAGACAAAATAATGCCCATTCCCTACAGCTCTATTTCCGAGCGAGATTTCAAAAATACATATATTGAGGAGGGAGAGCTTTATCTGGGCGCGAATGGAATTTTAGGCCTGCCTATAATTATTGACCCCATGGTTATGTATTGGAACAGAAACATGTTTTCCTCCGAAGGTATTCCCAATCCGCCTTCGTACTGGGATGAACTTGCGACTATAGTGCCAAAGCTTAGCAAGAAAGATAAGACCGGCAATATCATAGAGAGCGCTATATCGTTCGGAGAATTTAAAAATGTTTCTTATGCGAAAGACATTCTGGCTATGCTTATGATGCAAACAGGCAACACCTTGATACTGCGCGATAACTCAAAAATACCCAAAGTGACCTTGCTCGGAGAATCCGGGAGAGGCATTCGCTCCGCGGATACGGCTCTAAATTTTTTCACCGAATTTTCCGACCCGGCAAAATCTGTTTATTCTTGGAATAAGTCTCTTTCAAGCGGAAGAGATAGTTTTTTGGGCGGGCGTTTGGCGATGTATTTTAGTTTCGCTTCGGAAATCGGGAGTCTTCGTAGCAAAAATCCCCATCTTAATTTTGATGTGTCGGAGGTGCCCAGGCCGCGCGGAAACAAAATCGAGGTTAATTTCGGTAGAGTAGAGGCGGTTGCCATAGTTCGCGCCTCAAAAAATATAAACAGCGCGTTTTTTGTGGCAAACGAAATGGCCGGGGCTAACTTTGCGGGCGCGCTTGCTAAAAATCTCTATTTACCGCCGGCAAGACGGGACCTCCTGTCTTTACGTCCCCAAGATTCGTATCTCCAGTTTTTCTATGATAACGCCCTTGTTTCGCGCGGCTGGCTTGACCCAAATCCAGTTATGACGGACCAGATTTTTGGGGATATGGTAGACAATGTTGTTTCCGGCAGATATCGCGTAAGCGAAGCAACTTCAATAGCCAGTCAAGAGCTTAATAAGCTAATTCAGCGATAATACGGCAAGTCTAAGTCTTGCCGTAACGAATTCGCCTAACGGCTTAATTTCTAGTAAAATTATCTTAATCTTTAACTTCTAACGGGATAAATTTTATGAAAAGAAAAATTATTTTTGTAATCCCTCTAGTTTTACTCCTAATTATTCCGGTTTTTTCTCTTGTTTTGGCGCAAGAGGGCGATATTGTGCCTTCTTGTAATAAAACAATAGGCAGTGATGGTAAATTCACAGATGAGTGTACTTTTGATTCATTAGTTGAGCTCGGCAATAAAATCATCAATTTTTTTATCGTGATAGGCGCGTCGCTTGGCGCAATTTCAATTGCCTGGGCAGGGTGGCTTTATCTTACAAGCGGTGGGGCGGACAAAATATCGCAAGCCAAAGAAATTTTCCGTAAAGTGATTTTAGGGTTTATACTTATGCTTGCCGCTTGGCTTATCGTAAAACTCGTGCTCGCTTCTCTCGGATACGGCGGGTCGGGGCTTGGCTTTATCAACAGTCTTGTGGGAAAATAGGTTTATGGAGAGAATAATATATAATTTATTTTTATGATTGAAATCAAAATTACCACACTGAAAACTTTATTTAAAAATATTTTCATAAGTCTAATAAGTTTTTTTTTACCGCTTAGTGTTGCTGTAGGTCTGACAGGAACTGGGCCAGGATGTAAGCCAGGCGAGCTTTGTAACCCCCTCACTGGCGTGGACAATCTGGGTGACCTGGCCGTAAAAATTTTAGATGCGGTTGTGAAAGTTGGGGGATATGTGGCTGTAATTTTTATAATTTACTCTGGTTTTCTTTTTGTGAAAGCGCAGGGGAATCCGACCGAGCTTGAAAACGCCAAAAAAACATTTTTTTATACTATAATAGGAGTAATGATTCTTCTGGGCGCCAAGGCGATTTCAATCGGCGTAGCGCAAACTATTAAAGCAATAACACTGTAATGAAAAAAATATTCAAAACACTGCCGTTTTTCGTTTTTTTAACGCCCTTAATTGCGTTTGCGGCAACGTTTAATAATGCCGCTCAGCTTTTTGATTTTTTTACCGGCTTCATTAACCAATACATCATACCGTTTTTAATAGCCCTCGCTGTCGTTTATTTTTTGTGGGGTGCGGGGACATTTATACGAAACGCCGAAGATACCAACGCCAGAACGGAAGGAAAAATGTTTATGATTTACGGCATAATCGGCCTTTTTGTGATTGTGGCGTTTTGGGGCATTGTTCAAATACTTATGAATACTTTTAGTATTAACTCGGCGTTTCCCAGATTTCCCTCTTCTTCCCCAACGCCATACAATGATATTTACGGCAACATCGGCACTTTTTAGTATTCCACACCCCCTATTTCATTAACTTTGTAGTGCGATATAATGTATAAAGTTATTATTAATCGTATTTATTTATAAATTATGAAAAAAGCTATCTCTTTAGTGGGAATGTTTGCTTTGCCGTTTGTCGTGTTGGCGCAGAGTATAACCCAGACTGGCGCAGATGCATCCTCAGTGCTTGGAAAGTTAGCCACTATATTGAACAGTATAGTGCCTATCCTCATTACTCTTGCTGTAATCTGGTTTTTCTGGGGTCTTATTACATACCTCATGGGCGATGTCGCGGAAAAAGACAAAGGAAGAACTATCATGATATACGGCGTTATTACCATTTTTGTGATGGTGGCCGTTTTCGGCTTGGTTCAGTTTATTGCTACTACTTTCGGTATTAATGTCGGTGGCGGTATTAATATACCCCGGGTTCCTACATCTCTTTTTTAGTTAGTTTGAATATTTTTTAATATGGGCCCTATCCAAACCGCTTACGCGGCTACGCCCGCGACGCTTGATGAATTTCTGGCTCGGGTGAGCCAGCATATATTGAATCCGCTCATAGGATTCATGTTCGCGCTGGCCTTCATGTATTTCATGTGGGGGGTTATGAATTTCATCAAAAATGCCGATAATGAAACAGAACGAGAGACCGGAAAGAGCCACATGATTTGGGGAATTGTCGGCATGTTTATAATGGTCGCGGTTTATGGAATTACAAACATTATCATCGGGACATTCGGACTTGATGTAACGGTGCCCAGGGGATAAGGGATAAAAAATAATATAAAAAAGAAAAAGGCAGACGCTTGCGCGGTCTGCCTTTTTGGTTGGGCAATTTGCCCGAAGAACTTTACTTATGACTTATGGGAAGCAGTTTTTTCTTACCGCCACCATCACCGGAGAGTTTCCATTGGTCTGAAACTGGAAGTAAGTCACTTCCGTCAGCTTGCCGAGGTTTGGAATTCTCCCTGGACCACTGATGACTGGAGGATGATCTCTCCTGTGTCTTTGCCCATCCGAGCCCTTTGGAAAATCGTGGTAATAGACAGTAACGTCCTCTTTTGGATACATACAAAAGTCAAACGGCTTGTCTATAATCACTTCTTCCGATCTTGAACCGACCGGCGCTATGACCATTTCCACGTCGGATTTCGGTTTTGCAACCATTGCGGCTAAAGAATCGTTTGGGGTGTCGGATTGGAATGATAACAACGAACCGATTTCAACATTGCCTAGTAATATCCAAATAAATGGTATTACAAGGAGAATTGAAATTGTTTTTATCAAACCACCCAAATTCCAACTGAGTGCAATTATCAGAATGACAATTTGGCTCATCCAAAAGAACTTTTCATTTACCCACCAAAGATTCCAAATAGGAACTTCCTCTTGGAATATCCAGAGAGTAAAAAGAAAGAAAAACCAAAGAGCAATTCCAGCAAGTGGTTTTTTTAAATCTGGCAAAGACCCCTGAAGTTGTTCCAAAACAGAAGGTTCTTCTTCAAAATCCTCATCTGGTTTTTTAGACTTTTTCTGGAAAAAAGATTTCCCAGACAATACCTGCCAAATAAGTATCCCTACTAATAAAACACTGAAAAGTCCATAAAGTATCGGGCTGTTCATAGTTTTTCTCCTTCTTTTTCATTGGGTGATTTGATTGCTTGCCCAATAGATGCGGCAATACCAATTAAATCAGCAAATCCTTTTGAACCGGCAATGATGGTTTTTTGTCCCTCGCTTGAAGTAATTGCCCGCGCCGTTTCGGCACCGATTACTATTTCAGGATCGGTATCAAGATCGGTCATCATTTTTGCAAAACCTTCAGTTCTTTTAGTGAGAACAGCAAATTCTGCATTTGCATTACCATTACCAAGAAGTTCAAGCTCTTGTCTCTTGGCATCCGCTGAAATTACTGTCGCCTTTCCATTAAGAGAAGCAATAGAGACATTGCCTATTGCTGTGTTAAGCAGGCGATGAAAGTTGATGAGCTTGACTTGGGCTCCCTGAAGAGATAATCCCCAGTCAATGTTATCGCTTTCATCTTCCGATTTACTACCACTTACCAGCGTTTGAATTTCCCTTTCAAGCATTTCGTTATATAAATGCAGATTTTTCATGACTACTGCTGGTGTAACCTTGGCGAATTCCCGGAAAGCCATTGCGACAGCCGTATCTTGAATTTGTCGCATCGCTTCTTCCAAGCTACCAATGCTAGTCAGTAATGTTATGTATCGACCCTTTTTAATTCGTACGCGGATAATTATTACTATTTCCGCCGTAATACGGACGTTTAAAGGGTCTTTATCATCAGCTTGCACTAAGCCTTTGTAACCTTCACCTTCTGGTAGGTTACCGGGATTTCCGAAAGGAATCCGTATTGGCGGGAAAAAATAATCAGGCACCTTTTCTTTATCTTCGTTGCGAAAGATATGCTCTGGATCAGCAGGAAGTTCCTTCTGAATTACCAGAGTAGTTTCTTTTTGCAGTCGGCATATAAATTTTGGGACAAACACTAGCCCAGAATGAACTTCTATAGTTGGTTTGCCAAAAAATAGAATTGCTCCAAGCTCAGTCGGACCAACAGTTTTAAGACTGGCAACTGTATATAGAACTTGGATAAGGAAAAGTACCTCCCCCCAGTTCCACAGTTCTCCCAATATTTCCGTTGGGTGCAGGTTTATTTTTGCCCACAACTCAAATAAAAACAAAAGGGTATAAATGATTATAACGACTGGCCAGAAATTACTCTTGCCGTGATCGGTTTTCTTTTCAGGAGAGCCAAACTTTTTTTGTCTCCTCTATCTAATTTATTCCAAAGAGAGTTAAACTTTTTTTTGCTCCCTTCACCTAGTTCGCCTATTTTTTTCCAAAGACCGTCAAACATATCTTTTACTCCTTTTCAAAGTTCATTTGATTAGGCAGGATGCCTAACCTCATCTGTTGGGTATTTAATCATAAAACCATAAAAAAGTCAATCTTATATATATATTAAAAAAACACTTATTTGGTAAGTGTTTTTTTAATAATGTGGGCGGGAGAGGACTTGAACCTCCATGCCTTACGGCACTTGCTCCTAAAGCAAGCGTGTCTACCATTTCACCACCCGCCCGCGCGTATCGGTAACTATAAAACATTTAATTATTTTTTCATACTGTATACATATCACATGCTATCGCCTATAATATGTATACAGTCTAAATTATTTAATTATTAACTTTATTTAAGATGAAGCAAAAATACTCAAAGGGCCAAATTGCAAAGATTATTTTAAAAACCTTGCTCATAGGCGGCACAATTGTCGCAGTGTTAGCATTACCCGGAATGGCGCAAACATTAAAATTATTCTTACCAAGCGACAGAAAAGGCAAACAAAAAATCAGAAGATCTTTAGGTGGACTGCGCAAGCAAAGATTCGTACGAATTTATGAAAAAGATGGAAAGGAAATTGTTGAGATAACCGAGAGCGGTAAAAAGAAAATATTATCTTACCAATTTGAAGACATGAAACTTAATCAATCTAAAAAATGGGACGGGATGTGGAGAGTTGTTATTTTTGATATACCAGAAAAAAGAAAACGCTCCCGCGACTTGTTAAATTATAAACTGAAGGAAATGGAGTTTTATCCAATACAAAAATCAACATTTATTTCACCATATGAGTGCAAAGAAGAAATAGAATTTATTAGAGAACATCTTTATTTGGGCGACAAAATAAAGTATTTGTTGGTTAAAGAAATAAGCGAAGCAAGTGTTTTAAAAAAGCACTTCAATCTTTCAGTATAAAGTATAAAATATAAGATATAAATAAACATTGTGTCTACATATTACTAGCGATAGCGTGTGATGTGTAAACACTATCTTTTACTCATGTGTTATTTACTAGTTCGCCCAGCAGGAGTCAGTCACGAATAATTTTTGCGTGAGCCCGTCTCGCGCCGTCGCGCTCCGACTCGACCTCGCTTCGCGAGTCCGCCCAGTAGGATTTGAACCTACGACCGTTTGCTTAAGAGGCAACTGCTCTACCAACTGAGCTATGGGCGGATATTAATTTATCTTATTTTATTAATCTTACATATAACTGTAGGATTTACCAAAACAGCTATGGGCGGATATGTGATTTAAAAATTAAAAATATATTTATATCATAAAAATTTATTTTGCTATAGTGGGCCAGGAGGGAGTTGAACCCTCATCCGCATAGCGGACAACATTTTAAGTGTTGCGCGTATACCATTCCGCCACTGGCCCAACTTTTTAACACTAATAACTATAAACTATTACCAAAAAAATACCGAGATGCCGTCTACAAGTGCCCCTCAACTACCGAGAGGCGTAGGCGGGAATCGGTCACAACTCTTGCTTTGCAAGGTCGCGACCTCGCCTCATAGTTTCGCTTACGCGAAACATATTCCGGCTTTCGCTTCCCGACGTAAGCAAAATATTTTGCTTACTCCTCGCCTTGAGGCGTAGGCGGGAATCGGTCACAACTCTTGCTTTGCAAGGTCGCGACCTCGCCTCATAGTTTCGCTTACGCGAAACATATTCCGGCTTTCGCTTCCCGACGTAAGCAAAATATTTTGCTTACTCCTCGCCTTGAGGCGTAGGCGGGAATCGAACCCGCGCATAACGGTTTTGCAGACCGTCGCGTTGCCATTTCGCCACTACGCCATACGTTTATTCTATCATCAGAACACTACTTTTTATTACCCAACTCGTCAATTTTTTGGCGCGTTTTTTCTCCCTTATCTATTTCAAAAGAAAAAAATGGGAGTGTGCGCATTTTTATTCTTGATTTTGTATATTCTCGAAATTCACCAGCATTTCGTCTGGCGAAATCAAGCGCCGTGGCCTCGTATGTTTCTGGAAGCACTGTAATAAAAATAGTTGATACCTTTAAATCTTTTGATATTGTGGCCCCGGTGACCGTAATGAGAGATTCTTTATTAGATTCCCTTTCAAGAAAATCCGCCGCGGTTCTCCGCAATTGTTCGCTGACTTTTTCCCGGCGCGAGCTGTTGGTTTCTTCGTACATGTTTTTATTTTCTAGCGAGTCCCCAGGTGAAAATTTTTTCATCTGGGGCGAGCGACGGAAATTCAAGAAATGTCATGTTTAATGACATTTCTTATTTTTCAACTATTCTGAACGATTCTAAAATATCTCCTTCCGCCACATCCATATTTGAATCAATTAGAAGCCCAAATTCCAACCCTTCCATAACTTCTTTTGTTTTTATTTTCTGTTGTTGGAGTTCTATTATTTTACCGCGCCCTATTTCAAAATCTCGGCGCAATATTTTTACTATCGCCCCCGAAGAAAGAATTCCTTCAGTTACCTTTCCGCCAATTACTTGGCGTTCTTTTTCTTTACTGAAACAGCGGATGATTTTTGCTTTCCCGACCGTTTCCTCAACTTCCACTTTTGGTTTTTGTTTTTTTGCTTCTTCTTCCAGCCATTCAGTCAATTTATAAATAACATCGAAAAGCGCGATAGTAACACCGCCGCGTTCGGCTAAATCTTTTCCCTTAGCTTCCGCTTTTACATTAAAGCCTATAATAATCGGACTTTTTCCTGAAAGCGCTAATTTAACATCCGATTCACTCACAACGCCGATTCCGCGATTTGTTACTTTAAGAATCACATTTTCCGTGTTTATTTTTGCGATTTCTTTTCCAAGCGCTTCAAGCGTTCCTTGCGCGTCCGCTTTTAAAGTTATCGGTATAACTCTCACAAGTTTTTCCTCTTCTTCCGAAAGGGTAATAACAGGCAAATTATTTTCTTTGCGTGGAGTTTTTATAAATTCTTGCGCCATAGCATCCGCTTCCTTTTTAGTTTGGAAAGTATGGAATATCGCGCCAACCTTTGGATTTTCTGAAAATCCCGCCATACAAACAGCGCTTCCTGCGGTAGATTCTGGAATGGGCGTACCCTTAAAATCCTCAATAATCCGTATCGTAGAAACCGATCCTTCTATTACCATGAAATCGCATTTTTTGAGAACCCCGTCTTTTACGATGAGTGTTCCAGAAATTCCTCTTTTGGGATCCAAATGCGATTCTATAACAATTCCCTCACCCTGTTTTTGCGAATCATACGAAAGTTCTTCAAGTTCCGCGACGAGTAGAATCATGTCCAGAAGTTCCGGCATACCCGTTCCGATTTTTGCGGAAATTTCCACGAACGGCACATTTCCGCCGTATCCTTCAAGGAAAACTTCTTTTTCCCCGAGATCGTTTTTGGTTTTTTCTACATTAGCGTTCGGTTTGTCGATTTTGTTTATTGCGACAATAAACGGAGTAGCGCTCTCTTTTATCGCCTTAATCGCTTCAATCGTTTGGGCTTTTACTCCGTCTTCAGCTGAAACTATAAGTATGGCGATATCCGCCACGCCGACACCGCGCTCGCGCATACCGGAGAACGCCGCGTGTCCTGGTGTATCAAGAAATGTTATTTTTTGTTCAGTACCGTCGGATTTTTTATGGATTATCTCATAAGCGGAAAGATGTTGAGTAATACCGCCGGCTTCGGTGGCGACTATATTGGTTTTTCTGATGTAATCAAGAAGTGTTGATTTGCCATGGTCAATATGCCCCATGATAACAATTACGGGCGGACGGGGAACTTTTCCCTTGTGTATTTCCTTCTCCATGTTTAATTTGGTCGTGTGCCATTGTTATAGACTACTCTTTATCATCCGCCCTATAGAATATGGTTTGCGGATGATAAATCCAGCACCTTCTAGGATTATTAAACTTAACATTTCAATAGGATTCAGTAAACTATGGTGTTTTTGAAAATATTTTTACAGAGAAGAGGATGCTGGGTGAATAATCACAAACCGCGCATCGCGCGGTTTGTGATTATTCAAACTTTGCTTTTCGTAATCGCTTCTTTCTCTTCAGTAGTGAGTTCGTATTCCGATGAATTGCCCTTTAACGGTTTTGCAAAAATACTTACTCGGTCGCGGGAATAAAGAGACGAGATAACCACTCCATCGCCTTCTTCATTTAGAAATGCAGTAGCAAAACTTTGGTTGCTTCCCGATGTTCCCTTGAACGGATTAAAACGCACCGTGGAAACACCGGATATCGCATGTCTCAACCTCTTTTCCACGAGAGTAAGATAGTTTTCTATTTCTTTTCGTGAAGCGTTTAGAGATTCCATTTCTTTTGCGAGCGTTACAATAGTATCTTCAAGCGTTTTAGCGTCTTTCCCGCGCAAAAGCCGTCTCAGTCTTACTTCCATATATATGACAATACCGAGCAGAATAATAAGTCCGCTTGAAAGTATTAAAATTAGAGTGTGGTCATTAAGTGGCATAAGTTAAGTATTGGAAATTATATAACCGAATACAATATATTACTTAAATATAAATGGTTCACTTTGTCGAAATGTAAGCAAGCTTCCACTTCTCCTTCGTTGCTATTTATAATTGGTTCGTTCTGCCCGTGTGTACACACAGGCATATCGGTCGAAATGAAAACGGGTTTTCATTTTTCCCTTACTGTTAATTATACTTCACAAACTTCATTTACCAAAATTTTATTCAACAAAGTCCGGCTTCTAATACCCCCGGTTTTGATTGCCCTAAAATAGAGAATATGGGAATTATTTAATTCTGATCCATTGTCTAATTCGCTCGAATTAGACAATGGATGATATAATAAACATATGAAAGAAAAAGAAATGGAGCGAAGCTTAAAAGCGCTGGCCAACAAAAGGCGTTTGGCAATTTTGAGATTTATTAAAAATGAGAAAGAGGCCAATGTTGGTGATATTGCAAGTGAAATTAAACTATCTTTCACTGCTACATCAAAACATCTTAGTACTCTCGCCTCGGCCGATATTTTAGATAGGGAACAGCGAGGTTTACAAATGTTTTACCGCATCGCTCTAAACTTGCCGGAATCCGCCCGTCGAATTATCTCGCTTCTTTAAATCTACCCGTTTTCTACCCGTTTTCTA
>CAYIKU010000003.1:0-6299 GCA_964364185.1 uncultured Candidatus Saccharibacteria bacterium | reverse complement strand
TCTACCCGTTTTCTACCCGTTTTCTAGCTATTTTCTAATTGGAGCGAATAAGAAAATAGATTGTTTTTTGCTTTTCCATTGCTAAGTTAATTGCCCTTTTTATTGTGGCATACTAGAATCATTTTATATTGAAGCACAAAACTAAAAATTTTCGAGTATATCTCGACCATGCCTCGGCCACACCCATTGATTCGCGGGTATTAAAAGCGATGGAGCCATATTGGTCAAAAAATTTCGGCAATCCAAGCGCCACATATAAAGAAGGAGTTTTTGCGAAAAAAGCGCTTGAGGGCGCGCGACGGGAAATTTCCGATATTCTTAAATGCCGTTTCTCTGAAATTATTTTCGTTAACGGAGCAACCGAATCAATTAATTTGGCTATTCGGGGCGTTATTCAAACATGGAAAATAAAATATCCCAAATTGCATCCGGAAATCATTACAAACTTGCTTGAGCACGAGGCCGTGCTTTCAACATGTAGAGCGCTTGAAAAAGACGGAGTCCTTGTGCATTATATTTCACCGAGCAAAGACGGTATTGTTAATCCGCAAAAAATAAAAAAGCTTTTGAATAAAAATACCGCCCTGGTTTCAATAATGTACGCCAATAATGAAATTGGCACTATCCAGCCGATAAAAGAAATAGGGAGAATTATAAAACTCTTTAAATTAAAAACTCAAAACTCAAAACTAAAAACTAATAACTACCCCCTATTCCATACAGATGCAGTACAGGCGACTAATTACTTAAATCTGGATGTAAACAGTTTGGGAGTTCAGCTTCTTACGATAAATTCCGCAAAAATTTACGGCCCGAAGGGAATGGCAATACTTTACATAAAAAATAGAACACCAATAAACTCTATTCTTTCGGGTGGGGCGCAAGAAAACGATCTTCGGCCCGGAACGGAAAATATTCCTCTTATTATTGGTTTCGCACTGGCTCTTACTTTAGCCCAACAAATAAAAGAAAAAGAAGGGTATCGCCTCGAAAAACTTCGTGATTATTTTATAAGAGAGCTTGTCGGGATTCCCGGTATAACGCTTAATGGTTCACAGGAATGCCGTATTCCTAACAACATTAATATTTCTATTGACGGTATTGATAACGAATTTTTCGTACTACAACTTGACGCAATGGGGATTTCTGCCTCAACAAGAAGCGCTTGCACAACGGACGATGAGCGCGGCTCGCATGTTATACTCGCCTTAGGTAAAACTGAAAAAGAAGCCAAGGAATCAATACGACTTACGCTCGGAAGAAGTACCACCAAATCAGATATTGATTACAGTCTTTCCATTATTAAAACCCTCCTCAACTAAAAACTATTAACTAATAACTATAAACTACCATTTATGTACGAAGCAAAAAATTTCGACCACTTGTTGGGAACGCAGGGTTTTTCCGACGCACTTTTAAAAAATCATTTTACTCTATACGGAGGGTATGTGAATAATTTTAATAAGTTAAACGATATTTTAGTTGCGATGGAGAAAGACGGTAAATTTGGAACGCCGGAATTTGCGGAATTAAACCGCAGGCTCTCTTGGGAATGGAACGGGATGAGATTACACGAACTTTATTTCGGCAATATGTCTTCAAATCCGTCGCCGATAGATAAAGAATCAGAACTTTCAAAAAATATTGGAAAAGAATGGGGAACACTAGAAATATGGGAAAAAGATTTTAGGTCTATGGGGGCAATGCGCGGAATTGGATGGGTTATTCTTTATCACGATAGACAAGCAGAAAGATTTTTTAATGTATGGATTAACGAGCATGATGTAGGACATCTCGCGGGCGCGATACCTCTTTTAGTTATGGATGTTTTTGAACACGCGTTCATGCTTGATTACGGCCTCAAGCGCGCCGATTACATTGAAACTTTTTTCAAATCGATTGATTGGAGAATGATGGAGGCGCGTTGCAAATAGAAATTAGAAAGCTTATTATATCCGAAGAATTACAACTTCATAGAGGAGAATTACTCATGTCTATATCGAATGCGATAAAAGTTCCCGCAACAGAGGGGGAGGTTTTGTCTCCCCCGCAGCCACTTTGTCCTTTTCATGGCATGTATATGGGTCCCGGTGTTTTTCTACAAACCAAGGGGAATCAATGCGCTCTCAAAAAATCAGGTCCTTGCCATATGAAAAATGGTGGCGAGGTGATAAATTGGGACGAGTGCTCGCATAACAATGAGGAGGATAAACTCCGGATTTCACAGGTCATAAAGAATTCCCAAGCTTTTCCCATTGAGCTAAGACCAGCGGACAAAAAGAATGAGTGGTGGGATGGTGTTCCCATGAGGACATGGTTTGAATTCGTGATGAAGAGAAAACACAAACCGTCTGTACTGCACTAAACTGACTCCCAAGTGCCCGGATCATCTGAATAGCCGTCAGACTGCACAACCGCCCATTCCGGGCGGTTTTTTTATCCGTTGAATTCTTATTTTACTTGCTCTAATTCGCAATAACATTTATATTAAGAGCAATGGATCCCGTTAGAAGCCGCGGTTACGGTTAAAACGGGAAGCTGTTATTAATATGTTTCGAGGCCGATTCTTTTTACACTCAAAAATAATTCAAACGATAGCGGGCTGACCGCGACTCGCTTCTAACGGGATGGAAGACCTAAATAAAAACCAACTTATATTACTCGCTCTACTCGTCAGCTTCGTCACCTCTATCGCGACCGGCGTGGTTACCGTGTCTTTAATGGAACAGGCGCCCCAGAGTGTTACCCAGACCATCAATAAAGTGGTAACCCAGACTATTGAGAAAGTTACCAGAGAGCCGATAGTTGTAAAAACAGTGACTGAAGAAGATTTGATAGTTACCGCGGTTGAAAATAATACCAAAGGAATCGTTAAAATAAAACTCGGTCAAGAGGGCGATATAGTAGGTGCCGGGATAGTGCTTTCTTCCGGCGGGATTATCGCTAGTGATGTAAATCCGATTGATTTTGCCGAGGAGGTGAAATATTATGGCGTATTTTCCGACGGCAAAGAATTTTCACTTGTCTTTATCAAAACCGACAAGGGCGGGTTTTCTCTTTTTAGCGCTCAATTTGGCAATGACAAAAAAAACGCCTATATTCCCAACGCGCTTACACTAGGTAATTCGGATAATCTTAAGCTCGGACAGACTATTTTGGTTATAGCGCCGTCGGGTGATTTACAAAAAGGAATTATTTCCGGTTTAGTGCGCGATATTATCACCGAAGGAAATGCTTCAAGCACTAAAAGTAATAATGAAACCTCCAAAGAAACTAAAGCTGTAAAATTAATAAAAATAAGTGTTGTTCTTTCCAGCGATAATTCAGGAAGCCCGCTGGTTAACCTTGATGGGGCGGTGATTGGTATTACTATATATAGAGAAGGGGTAAAAGTAGCTATTCCGTCTAATTTGATCAAGGAAAGTATGGCCAGTCTTGTCGCGCCTAAAAAAGAACAGTAAATATTAGGTGTACAAGTATTTTAGAATCTACCCCCCAACAAACTAAAAAACCAATAAACTATTCCCATGCCCCCATTTAATAATTACACAACTAAAGCCAAAGAGGCGATAAGAAAGACTCATGAGCTCGCTATCGAGCGCGGTCAGAATCATGTCAACCCGCTACATCTTTTGATTGCGCTTTTACTGCAGGAAGAAAGCATAGTAATTTCTATTCTGGATAAACTTGATGTTGACACCGTGCTTTTGACCGATTCGCTTTTGGAAGCCATTGAACAGCCGGAAACATCAACCGTGATTTCTCCGTCGTACCAGCTCTACCTAACCCCGGAATTAGCCGGCGCGCTTGAAGGTTCTCAGCGCGTGGCGCAAGAACTTAAAGACGAATTTATTTCAACGGAGCATCTTTTTATCGCGCTTATTGATGTTTCTCCGCAAGCGCGCACAATGCTCTCTCGTTTCAAAATAACAAAAGATCAAGTTGTCGCGGTTCTTGAGGAATTGAGAAGCCAGGGAGGTGAAACAGAAATTCCAAAGAAAGCGCGGACGCTTGCGAAATACACCCGCAGTCTGACCAATCTTGCCCTGGAAGACAAACTTGACCCGGTCATAGGTCGCGACAATGAGATTATGCGCATCATCCAGATTCTTTCTCGGCGCACAAAAAATAATCCTATTTTAATAGGCGAGGCCGGAACCGGAAAGACGGCAGTAGTGGAGGGTCTGGCGATTCGCATGTCCAAAGGCGATGTGCCGGAATCTCTCAAAGACAAAGAACTCGTTTCGCTTGATTTGGGGCTCCTTATTGCCGGCACCAAATATCGCGGTGAATTCGAGGAACGGTTGAAAACTATTATGCGCGAAATTGAGCGCGCCGACGGCAAAATTGTTCTTTTTATAGACGAGGTTCACACTATCGTCGGCGCGGGGGCAGCCGAGGGCGCGCCTGATGTCGCCAATATGCTTAAACCCGCCTTAGCACGAGGCGAACTTCGCGCAATCGGCGCCACAACCCTGAAAGAATATCAAAAATACATAGAAAGAGACCCGGCGCTCGCTCGGCGTTTCCAGCCGGTCTATGTGGATGAACCGTCAACAGAAGATACTGTGGCTATTTTGCGCGGTCTTAAGGAAAAATACGAGCTGTACCACGGCGTGCGTATTACGGATGATGCTATTTTAGCCGCGGTGAATTTTGGAAGCAGGTATTTAACTAACCGCTTTCTTCCGGATAAAGCAGTGGACCTCATAGACGAAGCGTCGTCGTCTTTGCGCATTGCGCTTGAAAATAAACCGCCGGTGCTTGAAGAAACACATCGCAAAATTATGCGTCTTGAAATAGAAAAAGAAGCGCTTAAAAAAGAATTAAACGACGACAGCGAAAGTAAAAAAACCAAAGAACGCGTAAAAGCGATTGATAAAGAAATCGCCAATCTGAAAGAAAAAACCCGCGAGCTTGAATTGAAATGGAATAACGAAAAAAATATTCTTATTGATATAAGGAAAATAAAAAAAGACCTTGAAGTATTGCGCTTGGAAGGCGAAGCGGCGGAAATGAAAGTTGACCTCGGGAAGGCGGCGGAGATTCGCTATGGAAAAATGCCTGCCCTGAAAAAAGAGCTGGAAGTTAAAGTGGCGCGTCTCAAGAAACTTCAGAAATCACGTCGCATTTTGAAAGAAGAAGTTACCGCCGAGGATATCGCCGATGTGGTATCGCGTTGGACAGGAGTTCCACTTACTAGAATGCTCGAAGAAGAATCGGAAAAATTGGGTCGTATGGAAGATATGCTTAAGGGGCGCGTCATCGGACAGGATATCGCCATAGTTAAGGTTGCAGACGCCGTTAGACGTTCCCGCGCCGGCATTAGCGACCCCAATCGTCCCATTGGATCATTTATGTTTTTGGGGCCGACGGGCGTCGGCAAAACGGAACTCACCAAAGCGCTTGCAGAATTTATGTTTAACGATGAAAAAGCGCTTATAAAAGTTGATATGTCCGAATATATGGAAAAGCATTCGGTGTCCAAACTCATCGGTTCGCCTCCGGGCTATGTAGGTTATGATGAGTCGGGGCAATTAACCGAAGCCATACGCCATAGACCTTACTCGGTGGTGCTTTTTGACGAGATAGAGAAAGCGCATCCGGAAGTATTTAATATTTTGCTTCAAGTGCTTGACGAAGGGCGTCTTACCGACGCCAAGGGCCGTGTAGTCAATTTCAGAAATACAATTATTATTTTGACTTCCAATATCGGCTCGCAATTCATAGAGAAAATGGAATCAATGGGTTTCAGTAACAACACCGGGAAAGACGATTACGGCGAGGTTAAAAATAAAGTCATTGAAGCGCTTAAAGATTATTTCCGGCCGGAATTTTTGAATCGTTTGGACGACATACTTGTTTTTGATGTGCTGTCCAAAGAAACCATCAGGCGAATTGTTTCAATCCAGATTGATTTGATTACAAAACGGCTTTTGGAAAAAGAAATTAGCATCATCATAAGCAACGAAGCGATGGAATATCTCGGCAAAGAAGGATATAACCCGAGCTACGGCGCAAGACCACTGAAACGTCTTATTCAAACAAATGTGCTTAATCCAATTGCTTCTCTTATAGTTTCGCGCGGAGTGACGAAAGGGGATACGATTACCGTTTCTTTAAAAGACGGGAAACTTCATATGGAGACAAAGAAAGTTTTTCACCGAAAAAGAATTTTGGTGAAAAAAGAAAAAGCCCTGGCGCACTAAGTTTGTACTAGAAATTTTCATTCCTGCATATCTCTCGGTTCTTGGTGTTTACCTATTGTAAGCGATAGCGTGTAATAGGTAAACACTCGA
>CAYIKU010000002.1:13450-35898 GCA_964364185.1 uncultured Candidatus Saccharibacteria bacterium | reverse complement strand
TTGCGCCTGGAAACAATGAAAGAATTGGAATACTTTTTTGGTGTTCTTGTTTTTTGTCCCTTGCCTGTAGGTTTGCCCCACGCGCTTTTTGCGCGTCTTAATCCGCGACCCTGTCTTCCTTCACCACCACCGTGAGGATGATCTACTGGGTTCATGGCGCTACCACGAACAGTTGGTCTGATACCAAGCCAGCGTGAACGGCCGGCCTTGCCTTTATTTCTTAATTTAAATTCTTCGTTAGACACTTCGCCAACGGAAGCCCATGCGGTATCCGGAACTTTTCTAATTTCAGTTGAAGGAAGTTTTAAACTTGTATAACCCTGATCCTGCGCCACAATTTCTGCAAACACCCCGGCGCTTCGCACAAGTTTCGCTCCGCCTTTCGGCAAAAGTTCAATATTGTACACGAAAGTGCCAACGGGAATTTTTGAAAGAGGAAGACGATTACCCGGCAAAATTTCTGCTTTTTCCGACACAAGTATTTCTCTCCCAACTTTTACAGTCTTTGGCAAAAGCATATATCTTCGCTCGCCGTCGCGATAAATCACAAGACCAATAAAACCGGATCGGTTCGGGTCGTATTCAATAGTTTCAACGCGTGCTGGAATATTTATTTTGTTATACAAAAAATCTATCTCTCGGTAAACGCGCTTGTGTCCGCCTCCTTTGTGGCGAACAGTAATACGCCCGAAAGAATTACGGCCTACATTGCGTTTTCGCCCACGAGTCAGGGCCTTGTGCGGTTTGGCCGTGGAAAAAACTCCCTTGTATGAAACGGTGGACATGTGACGGCGCGATGGAGTTGTTGGTTTATAGAATTTCATATTTATAATTTTCTAAACGAATTCAATCTTATCGCCTTTTTTAAGGAAAACCAATGCTTTCTTTCCGCCTCCTTTTACCCCCTTTTTCCCGCGCACAATTATCGATTTTGATTTAACCGCCAAAACATTAACGCGAAGCGGAGCCACTCCGTAGATAGCTTGTATAGCTCGGGCAACAAGTGCTTTATTTGCGTTTCTTGCAATATTAAAAGTGTACACGTTCAACCCGCCGAGCACTGTTGCTTTTTCGGTGATGCGAGGATTTATTAAAACACGCGAGAGCGACTCGGAAATTTTTACTTTATTTTTTTGTAATTTTACGCTAGGCATTTGTTTTTTTATTTTGTTAGCCGTTTCTCAAGAAGTGTCATAGCTTCCTTTGGATCAACTATAACAATGTATTTATGGGTTATAAGATCAAGAGCGTTTAAATTCCTCGCCTCACCCATTTCGACTTGCGAAAGATTACGAAATGTTTTTTCAAGCGAAGTTTCTTTTTTGGAAAATGCTATGTAAGCGGTATTCTTTTTTTTGTATGAAAGTTTTTCAAGCCCTTTGATTTCCGAAAGCGCGACTAGCATTTTCGCGGCATATTTTGTTTTCGCTTCTTTGAATTTCGGGGTGTCAATAAAAACAATGTGTCCGGAGCGAAACTTTTCCGATAGAAGCGTGGTCAGGGCCTTGCCCGCCATTTTTTTATTCACTTTCTTATTATAATTTCTTTCATTGGTAGGCCCGTGCGTGATACCGCCACCTTTCCAAATTGGAGATCGTCTTGAGCCGTGTCGAGCGCGACCGGTTCCTTTTTGTCGCCACGGCTTTTTACCGCCACCGCGCACTTCTCCGCGCCCTTTGGTGTGAGCCGTATTAGCACGAGCATTTGACTGCATGGCGGTTACTACCTGATGCACGAGGTCGGCGTTCCATTTAAGACCAAAAATTTTTTCGGAAAGTTTTATTTCTCCCGATGCTTTTCCTTCTTGATTGTAAATTTTTGCTTCCATCTCATTAGAAATAGAGCGCGGTTGTGATTTCTCCTTAGAAGTTTTTTTATTTGTTTTTAATTTATCTTTTTCCATATATTTGTTTTAACAACCGCGATTTCTAACGGGGCAAGTATTATTATATTCCGCGAATCTCCACTAATGTTCCTCTGCGACCCGGTACCGCGCCGGAAACCAAAAGAAGTTTTTCTTCGGGATTAATCGCCAGAACTTTCAAATTTTTAACCGTAATTCTGTCCCCGCCCATACGACCCGGCATGCGTTTATTTTTTAAAACTCTCTGGGGCCACGTAGCGCCGATTGAACCTGCTTCGCGTTCGGAATGTTTTTGTCCGTGACTACGCCTCCCGCCGGAAAATCCGTGACGTTTGACTACACCCTGAAATCCTTTACCTTTTGATACGGCAGAAACTTCTATAATATCGCCCTGTTTAAACACCAAAAGGTCAACTTCTTTCCCACGCTCGTAATTTTTCCCCTCTTCGGCGGAAACTCTAAATTCTTTAAGCCCGCGCACTGGAGAAATTTCTTTCAAATGACCTGTCTCGGCTTTTGTTAGTCTTTCTTTTTTTTGCGTTCCATATCCGACTTGTATGGCGTTATAACCGTCAATTTTTTCATCGCGAATCTGGGTTACTGTCATAGGCTCAATTTTAATAACCGTGCAAGCAAAAGCTTCGCCGTCTTCTGCAAAAAATTGCGTCATATTTTGTTTTGTGCCTACGATAAATTTCATGGAAAATTTTAAAAGCGGCCTGCGCCGCTTTAGAAAAAAGCCAAATGGCTTTTGTCTGGCGGACTCCCGCAAAGCGGGATTCACAGATCACAATGGGACTATCTTACACGAAGCAAAAATAAATGCAAATAAAAAACCGCCGGGCGCAAATTATGGCCGGCGGTGATTATTAGAAATCAAATGAAGTTACTTAACAGCGAAATCGGAAACATTTATTTTCCTTGTTTCCACGATTGTATATCCGAAATTCTTACCACAACTCGTGGCTAAACAAACCACTACTCCAGTAACAGCGTTTGTCGACAGATTACAGAAACTACCACATTCATCGCAAAACTCTGGTCTCGCCGGAGTTGAAATTTCAATTTCAATCATTTCCCCTTCTCTGGATAAAATTTTGGCTTGAAATGGAAAATTTTCTCTGTCACTAAGAAAAAATGTTGAACCGACCGAAAGGTCTGGTGGCGCGCCCTTCTTGGTCTTTCTTGGTACTAACTGGCTAAGCTGGCTAAGTTGCATAGTTTTTCTCCCGGTTATTGTGGATTGTACTCTGTGCGCTAATATAGCAAAAAGAATTCCAAATGCAAACATCTCAAATTAAAAACTCCCCCTCAAGACGGGGAAGTTTTTAATTTTAACTTCTTATTTACATCATCTTCACATCAATATCCACTCCGGATGGAAGTGATAGATTAGTAAGCGCTTCTATAACTTTACTTGATGGATTTACTATATCAATCAATCGTTTGTGTATCCTCATCTCAAATTGTTCTCGTGCATTTTTGTAGATGAAGGTAGAGCGATTAACCGTATATTTTTTAATCTCCGTTGGAAGCGGAATAGGACCTAAAATCTTGGCATCGTAGCGAAGCGCGGTGTCAATAATCTGCTTCACCGACAAGTCAAGGATTTTGTTTTCGTAGGCGCGTACGCGAATGCGAAGTTTCTGAACGGCTTCTTCGGGTTTTATTGCTTTCGCCTTGGTAGTTACCTTGCGAGGTTTTGCAACCCGCGTCCCATACGCAGTCTTGGCGGACACTGGCACTTTTTTTTCTTTGGTTTTGGTTTTTGTTGCCATTAGATCTGGTTTGTAGTTTGCGGTGAGCAGTTTTATTTTTACTCAATACTACCTGCTTTCAATTAAGCCGTAATCTTCGTTACAACACCCGCGCCAACGGTCTTGCCTCCTTCGCGAATAGCGAAACGTTGTTTGTCTTCAAGCGCAACCGGTACAACAAGTTTGATTTTGAATTGCACAGTGTCGCCCGGCATAACCATTTCGGTTCCTTGCGGAAGTGTTACTTCACCGGTCACATCAGTAGTGCGAATGTAGAACTGCGGTTTATAGCCGTTGAAAAACGGCGTGTGACGACCGCCTTCCTCTTTCTTCAAAACATAAACTTCCGCTTCAAAATCGGTATGCGGTGTTACAGAACCCGGCTTGGCAAGCACTTGACCGCGAGTAATGTCTTCTTTTTTGGTTCCGCGGAGAAGCACTCCTGCGTTATCGCCGGCCATACCCTCCTGGAGTTGTTTGTTGAACATTTCAATACCGGTTACGGTTGTCTTGGCTGTCGGTTTAATGCCGACAATTTCAATATTTTCGCCAATTTTTACTACGCCACGCTCAATACGGCCAGTTACAACAGTACCGCGTCCTTCAATTGAGAAAATGTCTTCAACCGGCATAAGGAACGGCTTTACTATATCGCGCTCGGGCTGTGGAATATATGAATCGAGTGTGTTAATGAGTTCAAGCACTTTAACTGCCCACTCGTCGGAAACATCTTTTGATTCAAGCGCTTTGAGGCCCGAACCGCGGATTACAGGTGTCGTGGCGCCGTCAAATCCTTGTTTAGTAAGAAGTTCGCGAATTTCTTCTTCTACTAGGTCAATAAGGTCTTTGTCGGGAACCATGTCGCACTTATTTAGAAATACAATTATTTTGGGTACACCAACTTGGCGGGCCAAAAGTACATGTTCGCGCGTCTGGGGCATCACACCGTCGGTCGCGGCTACCACGATAATAGCACCGTCCATTTGAGCGGCGCCGGTAATCATGTTTTTAATATAGTCGGCGTGTCCCGGAGCGTCTATGTGCGCGTAGTGGCGTTTGGGAGTCCAATATTCCGAGTGGTGGAGCGCAATAGTAATACCACGCGCCTTTTCCTCTGGAGCGTTATCAATCTTATCAACGCCTTCAACTCGCGCGCCGTATCCCAATCCCTTGTTCATATCAAGAATGCGGAGAATGGCGGCTGTCAAAGTCGTCTTGCCATGGTCAACGTGACCGATGGTACCCACATTTATGTGGGGCTTATCTCGCTTAAATTCTTCTGCCATATTTTTTATAGCGGAAACTCGCAAACAGAGGAGTACTTGGCTTGCGAATAACCGTTATTAAACTAATAAATCTAATAATAAATTAAAACTAAAAATTACTGCGCGTAGCGAGTCAAAAAGAAAATAACGCACTACATGCGTGTATTTGACATAATAGCAAAGGGAAAATGCTTGTCAAATTAAAGCTATATGGATAAAAAATAGATATGCACACCCCCTGTCGCCACCATTCAATAGAGTGTTATATAATTTACCCAAGCGTTCTTTATTTATTAGCAAAGTAATCTTTATTAATTCTTCGATGGGCTCAGAATTATGGTGGGTCTGTCGAATCATAACAATATGAAAGGACTACATATTTTATCTTTCATCCTTCTTGTCGTTGGTGGCCTTAATTTGGGCTTAACGGCGTTAGGTTGGAATGTGGTCAATATGCTTCTTGGTTCATGGGCGACGGTTGAGACGATTGTCTATGTTTTGATAGGCCTCGCCGCTGTCTATGAGATTGCCACGCATAAAGGAAACTGCAAAGCGTGCAGTAGCCAAACGATGTAATTGACTGCATCTTGAACCAAAAAATCCCCCGAGTTTATCAAAGGGGATTTTTTGGTCTTATTTTCTGGCCTCAATTATTGTCGCAGCGACATTCGTGGGCACAATGGCGTAATTTGCGAATTCCATTGTGAATGTGGCGCGGCCTTCGGTCATGGAGCGGAGTGAAGTGGCATAACCGAACATTTCGGAAAGCGGTACGAGCGCTTTGATAACCTTGTTCATACCGCGCTCTTCCGTTCCTTCAATCTGCCCGCGCTTGCCGGAAAGATTTCCTGTTATATCGCCCATAAATTTATCCGGAGCTACCACTTCCAGTTTCATAATCGGTTCAAGTATTACCGGTCGCGCTCGTTTGGCGGCATCTTGAAAAGCCATAGACGCCGCCACCTTGAAGGCGATTTCAGAGGAGTCAACTTCGTGGTACGACCCGTCGTAAAGCTCGCAGGAAATATCCACCATTCTATATCCGGCCGAAACCCCGCGCTCCATGCTTTCTTTCAAACCCTTTTCAACTGCAGGAATAAATTCGTTCGGGATAATACCGCCCTTGATGCTGTTCACAAATTCCATATTTAAAGAACGTTTGGTATTTTTCGGCAAATCTTCCTCGTCCACTGTTTTATCCAATGGCTTTATGCGAATGCGCACATGGCCATACTGACCGCGACCTCCAGACTGCTTGATGTATTTTCCTTCGGCTTCCGCTTCGCCCGTAATCGTTTCTTTGTAAGCCACTTGCGGTTTGCCAACAGTTGTTCCCACGCTAAATTCTCTTTTCATTCGTTCCACGATAATTTCAAGATGAAGTTCGCCCATTCCCCAAATCACCGTTTCGGCAGTCTCGGCATCAGTCGTCACGCGAAAAGTCGGGTCTTCTTGCGAAAGTCGCGAAAGGGCACCGCCCATTTTTTCTTGGTCGGCTTTTGTTTTCGGCTCAATGCGAAGCGAAATAACCGGCTCAGGAATAATAATTTTTTCAAGAACAATCGGGTTGTTTTCATCACAGAGCGTGTCTGAAGTTCTCGTATCTTTCAGTCCGACAATGGCGGCGATTTCTCCGGTAAAAACTTTTTTTACCTCTTCGCGCTCGTTGGCATGCATTCTTAAAATTCGTCCTACACGTTCTTTGTTGCCCGTGCGAGTATTAAGCACATATGACCCGGCTTCAAGCGTCCCGGAATACACGCGAAAAAAAGTAAGTTGGCCTACAAACGGGTCGGATTGGAGTTTAAATACAAGACTGGTAAACGGTTCTGTGTCAGAAGCGCTCCTTAATTCTTCTTCACCCGTGCGCGGGTCAATGCCTATAGCTTTAGGAATATCAAGCGGAGAAGGAAGGTAGTCCACTACGCCGTCAAGCACGAGCTGCACTCCTTTATTTTTAAGCGCCGAACCGCAAAATACCGGAAAAATTTCATTGACGATAACGGCTTTGCGCAAGATTTGCTTCAAGCGGGAAAATTCAATTTGTTTGCCGTCTAAATATTCATGCATCGCCGTTTCATCTTGTTCCACTATTTTTTCAACCATATCATGGTGATATTTTTCCGCCTCGGCTTTGTATTTTTCGGGAATTTCCATTTCCACCACAGTGTTACCCATTTCGCCTTCAAATTTATACGCTTTCATCATCAAGAGGTCAATCACGCCCTCAAAGTGTTCTTCAAGACCGATAGGAATTTGCAGACATACCGCTTTTTTGGAAAGGCGGTCAAGAATCGTCGCATAAGAGTGTTCAAATGACGCACCCGTACGATCTAATTTATTTACGAAACAAATGCGGGGAACTTTGGCGTCATCGGCATAGCGCCAATTGGTTTCCGATTGCGGTTCCACGCCAGCCACGCCGTCAAATACGACGACGGCACCGTCCAAAACTCGAAGACTGCGCTTCACTTCAATGGTGAAATCAATGTGGCCCGGCGTATCAATAATATTGAAACGATGTTTGAGATTTTTATTTTCCTTATCGTAAGACGGCGTCCAAAAACAAGTCGTGGCCGCGGAAGTTATGGTTATTCCTCGTTCGCGTTCCTGTTCCATCCAATCCATAACAGTGTCCCCTTCGTGCACTTCTCCGATTTTATGCGATTTGCCGGTGTAATACAAAACACGCTCGGTGGTCGTGGTCTTGCCGGCGTCAATGTGGGCTATAATTCCAAAATTTCTTACTTTTTCTAATGGATAATCTCGTTGCATATGGTAATTTTTAAGGAGTAAAGCGACTATAAAAATCACCACTCCGCCCTTTTTTTATCTATAAATTTAATTAATATTTTAATTTTAAACAAAATCGACTATTTACACCCTACACCAAACAGACATTGAAAGGGCTGGTTTCTCAAAAAATATACTTATGTCTAATGGCAATCAGTTATTTTTTGGAAAAATAAAAAGCCCCTTTGGCTTATTCACAATCCTACACAAAAACAGAAAAAAAACAACCCCGTGAGATGGCGTTACGGCCTATCTCACGGGGTCTCGTAAAAATAAGAAAATGATAGTCTGTTAATTAGATCTTTATATTAATGGTGCGCACAATCGCACATTTATCACATACCACTAAATACCGTTTCTGACATTCATAACCAATGTTATCGTCATCAAAAAATTGATAACATTCCTCAATAACTGGAAGTTCTTTTTTGCAATTAAAACATGGTTGTTTCCAAACATTTTGGAAAGATATTATTTCAAAAGGTCCTTGTTTGGCGATTAATTCATCTTCCGGCGACGATAATTCTTTTACTACAACTCGGCCCAAACCAGCTGTTAAGAAAAAATATGCTGGTTCAAGTCTACCGGAGTTAACTTCTTTCCAACTAGTAAGTACTCCTGAAAGAATCATGCAAGCGTAATCGATTATTTCGACACGTTTCTTTTGGCTTTCAAATACCCTTTGAACTGAAATGAGTTTAGTGGCTTCCCGTTTATTTATTTTACCAAGTTCAGAAATTTTTTTTCTCCAAGAATCTTGGGAGATTATTTCCGGTTCCGCACTAGTGCTAGATGCCATATTTCTATTCATCTTCCTTCTCCTCTTTTTAAATAACAAAACTGCGCATAGTTTATATCAATAAAAAAATTTTGCAAATAAAAACAATAAAAAGGCGGTATATTACCGTTTTTTTTATTCTATTATTAAATGCCTGAATATAGATTTTGATTTTGTATTTAAACGCTTAAGCGAGGTATGTATTTTTTAAAACATTGCGCAGTACGACGGTACGAGCATAACAAAAATTCAGTAGAATTTTATGTGCGTTTTAAAAAATACATCTGAGTGCTCCTTACCAAGTGAAATGGGCAAAGGCCTTGTTGGCTTCCGCCATGCGGTGCGTATCTTCTTTCTTTTTTATGGCCGCTCCTTCGTTTTTGGCCGCAAGCATAAGCTCTTCGGCAAAACGATTTTTCATAGGGGCGCCTTTTTTCGCTCGCGCCGCCTCAATAATCCAGCGAAACGCCAAAAGGAAACGACGTTCCGGACGCACTTCGCGCGGGACTTGGTAATTGGCACCGCCGATGCGACGCGAGCGAACTTCCATCTGCGGTGTGGCATTTTTAAGCGCGAGCTCAAACACTTCCATAGGAGACATTCCCTTTTCTTTTTCCTTAATTATATCTAAAGCCCCGTAAACAATTTTTCTGGCGGCGGTTTTTTTACCGCCCACCATAATATAATTGATGACTTTTGAAATTTTGACGGAATCGTATACTAAATCCGTTCCTATTATATTTTTCTTTTTAAATGGTCGGCGCATGATTAATTTTTTCTTATTTCTTTGCTACGTCTTTCTTTTCTTTCTTTGCGCCGTAAAGCGACCTGCCCTGCTTTCTATTTTCTACGGGTGTAGCATCAAAACGGCCACGAATAATGTGATAACGAACGCCGGCCAAGTCTTTAACGCGCCCGCCACGGATAACCACCACCGAGTGCTCTTGGAGTTTATGCCCCATGCCGGGAATATAACAAGTTACTTCCATACCGTTAGTAAGACGTACGCGAGCGATTTTTCGGAGAGCTGAGTTCGGTTTCTTCGGAGTTGTGGTTGTCACTTTGGTGCAAACACCGCGTTTAAAGGGTGACGCGTAATAAATGGGACGGTTTTTAATTGAATTGAATCCGCGCGCCAAAGCCACCGCTTTTGAACGACGGCGTATTTTTACTCTTTTCTTACGAACGAGTTGGTTTATTGTAGGCACGATTAAATTAAAAACATCCCAAACGGATGTAGTAATACTCTACTATTCGCACAGATAAAATGCAAGAAATTTTGATTTATATGTTTTTATTGTCCCTAAATGCCGGGGGGCATGCCGGTAAAAAGAATGTAAAGAAAAAAGACAATCGGAAGAATAAAACGCCACATAAAGAAAATGACAAAAAGTATCAAAAATATGGAATATCTCTCCAAAAATTCCTCTATATAATAGAGTTTGGGCGGTAAAAGCGAGAAAAGCACTTTTGACCCGTCTAATGGTGGTATTGGTATAAGATTAAAAACGGCAAGCAAAATATTAATAAACACAACAACACTGGCAATTTCCCAAAATGCCGGCGACTCTATGCCGAGTTGGCCACTAAATCTAATAAGCACCCCAAAAAACAAAGCAACAAGAAAGTTAACAAAGACACCAGCGGAAGCAACAATAAAAGTTCCCCATCGCTGATTAGATAAATTATATGGATTGTATGGCACCGGCTTTGCCCAACCGATAATGAAACCTGCTTTAGATAATATTAAAAGTGCCGGCAAAATAATCGACCCGAGCAAATCTATATGTGGTAATGGATTAAAAGTAAGACGGCCAGAAAGACGAGCGGTAGGGTCGCCTAAATAATCAGCAGCATAACCGTGGGCGATTTCGTGCACGATAACCGAGAAAATTAAAATTAATATGAAAAAGATTTGAGTAATATCCATCCTATTAGAAGCAGGCCACGGTCAGTACGCGTCTTGCTTAATCACTTTTATTTATAAATATACGGCTGTGATTCATGTTGTTTTAAAATTTTTATTAAATTAACCCATGACCGCGGTTTCTAACGGGATCTATTTTTATTGCGGAAGATTATCACTTATGATAGCATTCGTTCTACTAACTTGTCCCGTTAGAGGTCGCGATCGAGTAAATTATGTATAATAAATACAATATTATAGTAATAAGTAAGTTTTTTAATAATAATTGCACGCAGGACGCTATGAACGCGTCTCGCCTCTAATGGGATGGCTAAGGCATGTCCAATTTGCAATAAGGGAACACAAGTCGGCGGTGGCTACTCTAATAGAGTGCGCGCCACCAAGTTCAACCCGACCGGCAAAAAGCGCCGTTATCCTAATCTCCAGTGGGTAAAACTTCCCGCGGGCGGGCGGACAAAAATCTGTACCTCGTGTCTCAAGAAAAATCTCCACCTTATAAAAAAGATTAAATAAATCTCCCCTCACCCACAAAAAAGATTATTGTATAAAATGTATAAATCATTTCTCTGCGCGCTTAGGGGTTTGAAAACGGTTTGGAACGAAGAACTCAACTTCCGCATTGAAATTATTGTCGCAGTATTGGTGCTTATTTCTATTTTCTATTTTAAGTTTTCTTACATAGAATCCGCCTTAAGCATTCTGGTAATCGTTTTGGTTCTTGGCGCTGAAATTGTTAATACGGTTATTGAAGATTTGTGCAACAAGGTGGAACCGCGCCAGGATTTAAGTATCGCTAAAATTAAAGACATGATGGCGTCTTTTGTGCTTATAGTAGTTATTGGCGCCGTCATATTGGGCATTATTGTTTTCTCTAGCCATTTTCTGTAAAGATTATTTCACATATACAAAATTCTCTCCGTCGCTTTTAAACACAATTGTTCCTGATTCGTAAGTTGCAATTGACGGAATTTTAAATTTTTGAAGAAGGGCTAAAACTTCCTGATGTGGATGGCCGTATGAATTATTAAGTTTGGCGGAGATAATAGCGTAATCAGGCGAAACATTCCCTAGGAGGACGTATAAATACACCCCTTGTTTCAAAAAAATCTCCATCTCACGCTAAAGTAATCAACAACCCACAACAAACAAGTTGGGTAGGCACGAAGTCTGTTTTTTAATGTTGACAGATTTTTTACAAAGTGATATTTTAGTGTTTAGTTTTACTAACTCACTACAATCAATGCAGGAGGGAAGAAAATGAACCTTGAAACCAAAGTGGAACAGTTAAAAAATCAGTTAAAAAAACTTGAACCAGAAATTAAGTCAGCGAGAAAAATATCTATATTTATCTCTATAATGACGATTCTTTTCACAGTAGTGCTTATTGCTGGAGTAGCTCTAGCGGCTCTACTGGACACCGCAGGATATGTTCGCGAGTTTATGGACAATTATGGTATGTGGATGTTTGTAATCGAATTTTTTCTTGCGGTAGCAATGATTATAAGTATGGATAATTCTATGATCAAGGAAAGAGAAGCTTTCAATCTCCACGAGCTCCTGCGCGAGTTGGAATAATTAAGCCCATAGGTACCGTTGGTGCCGATTCTTATGAGAGGACCGCTTTCGTCTTTCTTTGTTGGCCCGCAAAATACCGCGGGCTTTTTATTTTTGTAAATTTTTAATTGTTTTTTATATATTTTTTAAATACTCCAATTTTCCTCTATTTATAGCTATAGCTATAAATAGAGGAAAATGGTAGAAGAGATATAAATTGGAAATTTAGTTTGTAATCCTCATAAACGCCTCCCCATCGCTTTTAAACACAATTGTTCCTGATTCGTAAGTTGCAATTGACGGAATTTTAAATTTTTGAAGAAGGGCTAAAACTTCCTGATGTGGATGGCCGTATGAATTATTAAGTTTGGCGGAGATAATAGCGTAATCAGGCGAAACATTCCCCAAAAATGAAGCGTTGGAAGATGTGCGAGAACCATGGTGTCCAAGTTTTAATATGTTTGATTTTAAATTTTTTCCATCAAGCGCCACAAGGCGTATTTCAACCGATTGTGGGGCGTCGCCCGTAAGCATTACATTAGTTGTGCCGTAAGAAAGGATGGCAACAATAGATCCGTCATTTGTATTTTTTACGCGCGACACATCGCGGTCGGGGAAAAGGATATTGAGTACTACCCCATCCCCTAAATCAATTTTCATTCCCCGCCGCGCGGTTAATTTTTTAATATGATGGCCATCAACTGAATTTTCAAGAGCCGAAAATATTTCTGTCGTCCCCAGTACGCCCGGTTCAATAAAATAGGAAACGGCAAAACGATTGATTACATCAACTAATCCGCCGATATGGTCTTTATCGGGATGTGTGGCAATGACGACATCAATTGACCGATCGTAATACGGCATTACTTGGTGTAGTTCCCGTAATACCGCCGCGCCCGGCCCACCGTCAATAAGAATTTGATTGCCATTAGGTGCTTCGATGAAAATTGAATCTCCTTGCCCGACGTCAAGAAACGCAACCATAAGCGTGGTGCGCGAAGTCTCAATAAAAACCGCGTACCACACAAAACACATCACGAGAAAAAGTACCCCCAATACATAGCGCCTTAAATTTTCTTTCAGATGTGAAATCATCCCGTTAGGGGCAGGTCGCGATCAGCCATGGCCACATTACATAATTTTTTAATTTTTATTCGACTTTTTGACATATATTGTTGATGTCTCATATTTTACACCGTGACCGCGGCCTCTAACGGGATCATGTTTGCGGACGTAAAAATTTTTTCATAATTAGTGCACCCAAAAAAATGTAACAAACCAATACTGCAAAAATTGGAATTGTCTTAATTGTATATGACGCAAATTGAATTGAGGAAAATTTTTCAACCACAAAAATAATATATGAAAGAAAGAATGTGGCGATATGCGCGAATGGTAGCGAAAAAATATTGCCCAAAAAACCAAATACTCCGGTAAAAAATCCGAAAAACATCGTAACGGGGATAAAGAAAAGAACGAGTAAATTAACCGGGAGGGCGACGAGGGAAAACATCCCGGTCATATATAAAAGGAATGGCGTAACAAAAATTTGAGTGGCGACGGTCGAAATGGCGATTTCGCGAAAAACGCCCCGTCGCGGCAAAAAATAAAAATATTTTTCTATTACCGGCGAAAAATAAATCAGCCCGATGGTCGCCAAGAAACTAAGTTGAAAAGACGGATCAAACACCAGAATTTTCGGATTGTGGACGAGCATAAGAAATCCGGCAAGAAAAAGCGCGGTGGTCACGTCATATACCCTGCCAATATAGCGCGCGAGAATAACCAAAAGCGCCATAATTGTGGCGCGAAGAACAGTTGCTCCGCCGCCGACAAGCGCGGCAAAGAGGATGATGCTTCCGCCGGCAAAAGCGCCGGCGTACAAGCGGGGCAAAAAAGAAAAAATTCTGACTATTGAATCGGCAATGATGGTAATGTTGTAACCCGAAAGCACTACTATATGAATGATGCCAACCTTGCGGAAATCATCGAGCAATTCTTTTCCGAGTGATTGTTTGGCTCCCACCAAAAGCCCGCCCAAAAGCGATTCTTCCGGCTCGGGAATTACGCGCGCGGTATGCGCGAGAAACATTTTCTTGAGGTCAAAAAGGGAAGCGAGAATAAAATTGCCGTTGTCAGAGTCAATAAATGAAATTTTAGGGTATTTCATTTCATAATAAATATCTTGCGCGGCAAGATAGCCGGGATAGTCAAAAATTTTTTTTGTTTCCTCGTTTTCAAAAGATTTCGGATGAACAATTTTCCCTCTGGCGATAACTCGGTCGCCGTACTTAAACGGCGGATATCTACCGGTCGCCAAGCGAATTTTCCCTTTAATTTTCATATAATTATCGCCGTCGTATATTTTTTCCCCTTTTAATACAAGTATCACGGCGTCGTCGCGTTCATCAGGTTCATTTAAAATAATCCCTTCCACTAAGGCAGTTTTCCCGGTTTGCATTTCAAGCAAGGGGTCGTTTCGATTTATTTCTGAAATATCAAAACGGAGAATGCCGAGTATCGTTCCAAAAATAAACAAAGAAACCAGAAAAACGGCTCGCGTTTTATAAATAAAATACGCGGGGAGTAGAGCTATCGCCAGAAAAATTAGAAAGAATAAAAATTCCGCGCCGAGATTAAAGAATGAACGAAAAAATATCCCTAGTGTGAAACTAAAGACGAAAATAAAAAACCAGGTTCTATTGGTGTTTAACTCCCCATTCACGAATTATATTTTCCTCATCTTCTTTTGAAGAAGATTTTTTAAATTTTGCCCCCGATACCCCTTTGACGCGCTTCTCACATTCCAGCCATGTCGCATGTTTCATTAAAATTCCGCCTACCAAAGACAAATATGAATACGCTGTTTTCCCGAAACTTTTGTTTTTTAAAACGGGTCTTTTTTTTGACTCTTTAGAGTTAAAAACATCAAAGGGATATTTTGAAAGAGAACCGTCAAAAAATTTCTGCGTCTTAATTTTTTTTTCTCTGGCACAAAGTGTGGCTATAAAATCGGCTCGTTCGTTGCCCGCGATGCCAACATGCCCGTGCACATGCTCCCACAAGATATTTTTTCCATCTGTAATTTTTACCAGCTTTTTCCAGAGATCTTTATTTAAAATCGATTTTTTATTTTTTCCAATCCAGCCGGTTTTCTCCCACCCATACACCCATTTGGTAATGCCATTAATCACATAACGGGAATCAGTGCGGATAATCAGTTGGTAGTTTTTAATTGATGGTTGATAGAAAAAAACTTTTTTTAATGCTTCTATGACGGCGGTTAATTCCATTCTATTGTTGGTAGTGTGTTTATTCCCGCCACCTATTTCTAAAATTTTTTCTCCGCTTGAAATAACAACTCCCCATCCGCCTGGTCCGGGATTGCCAAGCGAGCTTCCGTCGGCATAAATCAGAATTTTTTTATCCATAATTAAATTATATCAACAATTTTTAATCTTATCTCCGGACGATTTTTAAAAAAAGATTTTTCAAATGTGGCAATTAGGTTTACAACTGATCCGACAATAATTTCTTTCTTAAAATCACTAATACCTGTAAAAAATCCAATGGCGGAAATTTTTTCTCCGCGCGAATTTTGAAACACAAGCTCAAGGTGATTTTTTTCTTTGCCAAAATTCTTAACCGCAGTAATTTCAATATTTTCAAATAAAAATGTCGGTTTTGGATTACCAACTCCGTATGGCGCGAGTTTTTCTATTTTCCCGTAAGTAATATCATTTACTTCGTCAAGCGTCATAGTGCAATCAATCAAAACTTTTGGCACAATATATTCTTCTTTTCTGACTTTTCCGTACACGGAAATCAATTCATCCTCTAAAAGATGAATATTTTCACGAGAAATTGAAAATCCGCCGGAAAATTCGTGCCCGCCGACATTTATGAAAAAATCTTCGCGCACAGAAGTCATAAAATCAACCATATTAACCGTACCATTAGAACGGCATGAACCCTTGAGTTCGGTTTCTTCGCCACGCCCCCATACGAACGCCGGTCTCCCGTAATCTTCCACGAGACGCGAAGCAAGAAGTCCCAGCACTCCCGATCGCCAGTTTGGATTGCCTACAACAATCACATCTTTCATTTCCCGCTCTTCAACCCGAATTTTTGCCTCGCGCATCATTCCCGCGACTAGTCCTTTTCTAGTGTCGTTTAAATTGTGCAAATGGTCCGATAAAACATCAGAAATTTCTTCGTCATCGGTTGAAAGAAGTCTGAAAGCTTCGTATGGGATATCCATTCGTGAAGCGGCGTTTATGCGGGGCGCAATCATAAAAGAAACATCTTCTTCTGTAAGTGTTGATTGGTCAATATTAACTTTGCGAAGAAGTTTTTGGAGTCCCACGCGCGGACTTTTCCGCAAAACTTTTAGACCGTAATAAGCGATGAGACGATTTTCGCCGGTAAGAGGAACCATATCAGCAATGGTAGCGAGCCCCGCCATATCCAAAAGCCATTTTTCCCATCCTTTTTTTATACCCCACTCCGCTCCTCTTTTTTTAATAAGCGCCTGCACAAGTTTGAACGCGACACCCGCGCCAGAGAGCATTTTGTCGGGATATTTATCATCCGATTGCTTTGAATTAATAATGGCGTAAGCGGGCGGGAGAATCGCTTGAGGTAAGTGATGGTCGGTAATAATTACGTCAATTCCTAAAGATTGCGCGTACCTTACTTCATCTATGTCGGTGATAGCAAGATCAACAGTGATAATGAGTTTTATTCCATTACGCATGAATCCGTCTATAGCAGTGGTATTAAGACCATATCCTTCTTTATGTCGATGCGGAATGTAATTTGAAAAATTTTTATATTCTATTTTTTCAAAAAAATCATGAAGTATAACCGAACCGGGAATCCCGTCGCAATCATAATCTCCAAACACCACGATTTTTTCTTCTTTATCAACCGCTTCAAGCACGCGCGAAACCGCCTTCTCCATGTTAAGAATTAAAAATGGGTCATGCGAGTCGCGTTCGTAATCGGGATTTAAAAATTTATCCGCCTCCTCGGCTGTTGTTATTCCGCGGTTTGCAAGAAGAATTTGGGTGAACGAATCGTATGAATTAAGCTCTTTCAGTATTTTATCGTCAGGCAATTCCGTAAATTTAAAACCGTCCATATTTTAAGAAATTATATCATGCTCTATGATACAATTCCTTTATGGATAAAAATTGCATTTTCTGTAAAATAATAAACAAAGAAATTCCTTGCGACTTTTTGTACGAAGATGAATATGCTGTCGCTTTTTTAGATATAAAGCCGAATAACCCCGGCCATACATTAGTAGTACCTAAAAATCATTGCCAAAATATTTTTGATATCGACGATAATATTCTCAGAGAACTTTCGGTACGGGTAAAAAAATTAGCCCACGCGGTAAAAATGGGAACGGGAGCTGATGGTATAAATATCGTTATGAATAATGAACCCGCCGCCGGACAATTAGTATTCCACGCGCACATTCATGTAATACCGAGATTTTTAAGTGACGGCTATAAACACTGGCCGGGAAAACCTTACGCGGAAGGAGAAATGCCAGCCGTGGCGAAAAAAATTAAAGCAAGTCTATAAAAATAGCCCCGACGTTTTGATAGCGCGGGGCGAGGTTTAATAATTAAGAATTACGGTATTGCAATAATATTTGTAGTTGTCGAGTTTACAGTTCTCTTTACAGTTTTACCAACTACAAACAAATTTTTCTTGTTTTCGTTTGGCGAGTAAAACTTTCTTACCATATCCGATGATTCTTTTTCCCCCATCTCTAAAAGACATTGCGTCTTTTGATCATCACACCATAAAACTCGCAGTTCAACATTCTTTGGTAAGATAGAAAATTTATACTGTGAGGAAAAATGTAGCATCACTGAACTCGCCATAAATACCAACGCCATACCAGCAATAGCCGCTTTCGTGATTATTCTTGTGAGAGTGCTGGTAGGTGCGTTGTCGGGAGAATCGGGAAAACAAATCAAAATGGCAAAGATAAATGACAATATTAACAACAACGACTCAACCATATTTTCAAGGAACATGAGACACCTCCGATTTAGTTAACAATAAATTAATTACGATAATTCATCTGAATGAATTTATATAATATCTGTCTGCATAAGTCAACCCCCATAATATCCCAGTGGCTTGGAATCACTTTAAATACACAATATATCTTTAATAAAAAAGTTTCACTTTCCACAAAAAATCCATTATAAAAAAATAAAAAATCTCCTACAAAAATGAAAAATCCCCTATCCACGTATAAAGTACTATAGTATAATATAGATGTAGTATGAAAAAATACGCAAAAGGAGAGCTGGTAAAAATTATCCTTTCCACCCTACTTGCCGTTGGGGTGATAACAGTTGCTGTTGTCGCGCCAAATGTGTTTCAAGTCTTTAAATATTTCAAACCAAAAAATGCGTATGAACGAAAAAGAATCAAGCAGTCTATCACCCGCCTCGAACAACGAAAATTTATCCGAAAGGACAGGAAAAGTCGAGATGGGTATTTTATATTGACCTATGCGGGGAAAATAAGAGCGATGCGTTATCAAATAGAAACAATGAAAATACCTCGCCAAAATAAATGGGATGGCAAATGGCGCATTGTCATGTTTGATATACCGGAAGAAAAGAAAATGATAAGGCGAGCAATAAACCACTCTCTCAAAAAAATAGGCTGTGTTCAATATCAAAAATCAGTTTTTATCACACCATTTCTTTGTAAAAAAGAAATTGATTTTGTTGGTGGATGTTTCGGTGTACGGCATAACATGCGACTTATCCTTGCTGAAAATATTGAAATAGAAAACAATTTCAAAAAAACTTTCAACTTATAAAAATTTTTTATATAAATACAACTATAATACACGTATATTATACTATAGTATTTTATACATGTATGAGTATTTATACGTACTTATATATTTATCTATTACATAATTATAATTGCATAATTATAGACGTAACTATAAACAACAAAGATGCCTAACAACTATTAAAGATTAGTTTTTTATTTTTTAAAAAACTATTTTTATTTCTTAGATCCCTTGAGCGCCTCGATGCCGGACAATGTTCCTTCCAAAAGGAATTCAATCATAGCGCCACCGGCGGTTGAAACGAAAGAAAATTTTGATTCCAATTTCAAGCGAGAAACAATAGCGAGCGTGTCGCCTCCGCCCAAAACCGTGCGAGCTTTTGTTTTTGCCATAGCTTTTAATATTTCTTTTGTTGTTTCATCAAAGCCAAGTTCGTATTCACCGAGCGGGCCGTTAAAAAGTATTTCCTTGCTTTCTTTTATTAGCGAGAGGAGTGTACGAAGTGATTCCGGTCCAATATCACGAACAATGTCATTCTTTTTAATGCCATTTAATTTTCTTACTTCTCCTTTGCTTACAAGCACATCCGTAGGTAAAATCAAATTTTTATGATGTGTTAGTTTTTTCAAATCCTCTCCAGCATTTTCTTTAAGCGATTTACCGACTTCATACCCCATAGCGTTGAAAAAAGGATTCATCAGTGCCCCGCCAACGTATACTATGTCGGCAATTTTCAAATATTTTTTTATAAGCGGAAGTTTAGTTTCAAGTTTGGCGCCACCTAAAATAAACATAAACGGATGTTTAGGCGTAAAAACTCTGGAAAGTTCTCTTATTTCTTCTTCAAATTGAATCCCCGTAAACGAAGGTAAGAATTTGGGCAGAGAAACAATCGAAGCGTGATTTCTGTGAGAAACGGAGAAAGCGTCATTTACATATATATCTCCTAATCGCGAAAGAGACATAGCAAAAAACGGATTATTGCTCACTTCTCCTTTTTCACCACGTAAATTTTCAAGCACGAGAACACTTCCTTCCTGCATTGTAGATATAGTTTTTTCAACTTTCTTACCGATAATTTGAGGAATAAAACCAACGGGTATAAATTTATTAAGATATCTCGCTATTTCTTTGAGTGAAACACTGTCATCTCCCAGATGAGACATTATGATTGTTCTTGCTCTCTGTTTGCGCAAAAATTTTATGGTAGACAGAGATTTTTCAATGCGCGTCGCATCAACTATTCGCCCGCGCTCCATCGGCACATTAAGGTCGAGACGTAAAAGAACGCGCTTACCGCGAAGGTCTTTCGCTGTTTTTATGCTTTTAATGTTTTTCCAAAAAATTTTATGCGCGATTGACATTTTCAATTATTCCCAAAAATTTTTGGGGCATTAAACTTTCGCGTCCTACTAAAAGTCCGTCCATTTTCCCCAAGGAAATAAAAATCTCCGCATTTTTGACATCAACCGATCCCCCATAAATAATTTTAATTTTCTTGGCAGTTGTAGCACCCGCAATATCAGCAATGACTTTTCTTATAAAAATATTCATATGCAAAGCTTCTTCGCCGTCGAGTGCGTTCTTTGCGTTCTTGCCTATAGCCCAGACCGGTTCATAGGCGACAATAACTTTTCCCACGATATTTTTTGAAACATTTTTAAGGGCGCGTATAATTTGCTCTTTTATAAAATGAAGGTAGTGACTTTGGTGGTCACGAGTAAGTTCCCCCACACAAAGCACTGGAGTCAATCTAGCGTTAAGTACCGCTTTTAATTTTTTATTTATTGTTTCATCCGTATCGCCTCCTCCGCCTGACAGAGGATATCTTTTTTCCGAGTGGCCAACAATTACATATTTAACGGCTAAACTTTTTAGTATATCGGCTGAAATTTTCCCCGTGTAAGCACCGTCCTTTTCATAAAACACGTCTTGCGCGCCGAGTATTCCTTTTGTTGCGCCAATGAACGGCGCGGGTGGGGCAATTACAACGGAAATATTTTTAAATTTTTTAGCTCCGCGCGTGATTTTTTCAGAAATATCTTTCGCCTGGCGGACACTTTTAGGATTCATCTTCCAGTTTCCAATAATAAGTTTTTTGGTCATGTATTTATGCTGATTATATCATTAGCTTTCATATTCAATAGAAAACCCCCATCTTAGACGGGGGTTTAGGGTCAAGTGACCCTTTTTTGTGCTTATGGGCATATTTACCTTACACCCTGCGATAAAAATTGTCAATTGTTAATTATATAACTTTATTTTATTAAAAATCAAGATGGGTGTGGAAAACGGATTGGAAGGTTTAGCCTTTCGTTTTGTTTTTTATTTCACTTCGCGCCAGCCGTTAATAATAAACGAGCCGGATGGGCCCGAAGAAAAAAGAAGGGAGGCGAGCCCGGTATTGTAAACAACCTCTGATGTATTTTTTGCGGTAATCTTGTAAGCGGTGACTCCCTTGAGAGAAATACTGTTTTCAAGAGAAATATTTCCGTGTCCCGCGTAAACAATAAGATCACCGCCGTTCGCAGTATTTTGAGCTTCAATTGCGTCTTCGTCACCGCTATTTTCAGCGCTGTTATTTTGGGAAACTAAAACAATGTAAGAGCCGGCGGAACCAGTCCCAAAAAATGAAGTGGTATTGCTTACGGTTATTTTACTACTTGTTAAACGGTTTGATGGATTGTCGGCTATTATGGCAATACTTTTGTTGCCAATAGACGAACTTATCCGTAAGATGGCGCTGTTTTTAATCGTAATGTTGCCGGTCACCCACAAAGGACCCGCAATAGTGACAGTAGGGTCACCGCTTATTTCAAGATCACAAGCGATTTTTTTCGGCCCTATCGTCGTGCTATTTGTAATTTGATACGGACACGGGCTTGAAATAATTTCGCCAACTAACGCATCTGCTTCCCACTGCGAAATACGCGCGTCGGAAATAGGAAGATTCGCTTTGGGTTGGTCGGTCGAACCGGGATGTTTTACACCAGTGACTGTTGTGTTGGTAAGCGTTTGATAATAAGCATCTTTATCTACTGTTGAATCAGCAATAGTATGCGCGTAGGCACTTGATGTGGCGTGTACACCAGAAATTGATCCAGTGCTTCCAGCAGAAATTACATCACCTTTTATAATATTTGAATTAGCGCCAACAATTGGGCCATTGGAGTAGACATTACCGACGATAGTTGATGAATTTTGCAAATGGAAACCGCCATCGCCTACTTGCACGCCGTACACAAAAGACGCTCCGGAAGAAGAAACTGTCAATTGGGTGCGAACTTTTCGTATCAAATTTTCAAGATTACTGCTGGAAATTATTTCTTTTTCATTACTTCCAGTATCGGTTATTGTTACTGTTGCTGTGGCATTATTTAAGGCAAGTGTTTCTGTTGCCCCAACTTGTTTACCGTTTTTTAAGCGATAAGAAATATCTTCAGCGCCGGATTCGGCAGTAAAATAACCCTGTGTTGATTTAATTGTATCTTGAGTAATTTTAAATTCGCGCATTGAGGAATTGGCAATGCCCA
Organism: uncultured Candidatus Saccharibacteria bacterium; assembly: GCA_964364185.1. GTDB lineage: Bacteria > Patescibacteriota > Minisyncoccia > Phycocordibacterales > VMEP01 > JAUYLU01. The sequence continues at coordinate 13,589 of CAYIKU010000002.1, read as the reverse complement.
ACATAATAGAAAGAGAGATGAAAAGGAGAAATACTACGGAAGTAATAATCGCTTGCCCGCTTTGAGTAGTTTGTCCCGATTCCGCCATAGCGGAATCGAGGACCCTCGATTTTCTTGCGAAGGAAAATCGGGATAATTT
>CAYIKU010000002.1:4885-13350 GCA_964364185.1 uncultured Candidatus Saccharibacteria bacterium | reverse complement strand
CCATAGCGGAATCGAGGACCCTCGATTTTCTTGCGAAGGAAAATCGGGATAATTTGTCCCGATTCCGCCATAGCGGAATCGAGGATCCTCGATTTTCCTGCGAAGGAAAATCGGGATAATTTTTATTTTTCAGTGAATCTAAATTCATAAAAAAATTTTAACGGATTAATAAGCTTCTCTAAGCACCGCGCTACCGTAAAAATTAACAGATTTCGGGTTTGTAGCACGATTATCCCTAATAGTCATTTCTATTTTAATAAGCACTCCTTTGTTTGTCGTTGATTCTCGAAGCACAAAATTTGTTATAGAGGTGCTACTGCCGGTTATTGTACCTTTTTCTACGCCATCATCAATAATATTTAAACTCCCGTTAGAAACATAAAATTCCATAATTTTAGAGTAACCATTTTCATCGGTGGCATTTAATTTTAATCGCCCCGGGTTAGTATTAAAAGTTGTCCCCGTGTAATCAATACTTTTACTAAAACGAATTTCTTTTATCATTCTTTCGAGTGTAATAACGCCACTCTCGCGGACACTGCTGAAAGATTTTATTTCATCAAAGGCCCTCATGATAGAAAACATAGCTTGAACGGAAAGCACTGCCATCACGGCAACAATAGAAACATAAACAATAAGTTCAAGCATTGAATAACCTCTGTTTTTAAGAATATCGCTCATATTTTAAATATTAGTCAGATAAAAATCAGCGAAAGTCGTAGTGGTAGCATTTCTACTCCGCCAAGATACATTCATTCTGATTTTTCTCGTGCCGGAATCAAGCGTCCCGGAATCTGAAATGTCATCGCTTCCGTTTCTGTATACATCAGAAACAGTAAAAGATCTTTCAAATATCCCATCAACAAAAGAATTTACACTAGTTGTGGCAAAACGGTTGGTAGTGGTTGAAAAAGTAATATAGTAATTGGTGCCGGTAGAAAACCCGCTTATATTTGTCCAGCTAATATCGCGCAAGGAACGCAATGCTTCTCCACCTTCAAGCAAAAGATATCCGGCCTGCGCTTCGCGCAAAGAAAGTTCAGCGATACGAAGAGAATTATTTGCAACTGAAATCACTCCGATAAGAGAAAGTGAAATTATGGCCGATCCTACAATCACTTCTATAAGGCCGAATCCTTTATTTTTATTAAGAATACATTTCATATCAATTTTGATTTGAGATACCGGTTTCGAATACAGTTATTCTTTTTTGTCTGTTAGTATCCCCCTTTGCTTCCAGTATGATACTGCCGTAATATAATGTCTCCCCCGTCAGTTGTTGAAATACCACATCACTCCCGCTACCCTGCAAGTTAATCGCGGAAATTTTAATTGAACCGTCAAGTATTATTTCTTTATTGTAAGAAGACGGCTCGCTAAATGTTGTTCCTTTAAAATAAACGGCTCGGCCGGTTTCAAAATGCACCCCGTATTGGGAGGATTCTTTAGAAGATATAGTCGCTGACCTTGCTTCATTTAAAAGAGATACTATTTGTATAGAGGCGGAGTTGAGCGATTGAACATTGCGAAAGGAAGAAAAAGGACTGATAGCTATCGTGAAAATAATTGCCAATATCGCAAGAACTATTAAGAGTTCTACCGCCGTAACACCTCTGTTGTGTAAATATTTGTACATATTTTTTAAATGCTTCCCGTAAGAGAGTAAATTGGAGAAATCATAGATATGGCGAAAAATCCGACCGCCCCGCCGATAAACAACATGAGTACCGGCTCAATTATTGTAGACATATCTTTCGTTGCTTCACTAACCTGCTCCTCGTAAAAATGAGCGACATCAAGAAGCATTTCGGAAAGTTTCCCTGTTTCTTCCCCAACCTCAATCATTTCGCCGACCATAATAGGATAGAGAAATGTATTTTCTTTGAATACCGAAGCAATGGTGGCGCCTTTTTCTATTTTCCCTGTGGCCAGAAAAAGCGCTTCCTTATAGTAAAAATTTTGAAGCACATCGGTAGTGATAGAAGTAGATTGGGTAATTGGAACACCGGCGGTTATGAGCGACGAGAGCGTCCGTGTCGTACGCGCCGTATTCACCTCCCTTACCAATCCACCGATAAAAGGAATGCGTAAAATCACAAAATCAAAAAATTTACCGCCTTTCTTTGTGCGAATCGCCCAAAAAAAAGTTATTCCCAGAGCGATTAAGCCGACTAAAGATATGATTGTGTAATTAGATAAAATATCACTCAATTTAATAATAAAGCGAGTGGAAACCGGCAATGCCACATTCAATTCCTTAAATGTTGAAGTAAGTGTCGGCACTACGAATATGAGCATCAGTATTCCTATTATGATAATGGCGGCTACAACAATCGCCGGATAAATAAGCGCCCCGCGAACTTTCCTTAATAAAATGTAACTCTGCTCGAGATGAAGAGATATTTCCTTTAAAGAGACCGAAAGCCCGCCGGATTCCTCTCCTGCGTGCACCATGGCGACAAAAAGGGGAGAAAAAATGCGCGGATAATCTTGGAGTCCTTCGCTTAAGGTTTTACCCTGGCTGATACCGTTTAATATTCCCCCAAGCGCTTGTTTTAATTTTTTATTGTTGGTTTGTTTTTCAAGAATCTCTAGCGCGCGCGATATGGAAAGTCCGGCGTTAATCATGGCGCTTAAGTTTTTGGCAAAAACTATTTTTTCATGAAGCCCTACGATAATGACAGTCTCGTTAAGCCATTTGAGAAATTGGATTATTTTATTACCCTCCGCCCTCTCGGCGGAAAAAAGTGAAAGTCCTTTTTTCCTTAAATCTTGCGCCAAGGTAAGTTTGTCGGGAGCGTCTTGAACGCCGTCCGTAATCTTGCCGTCGCTTTTTTTAGCTTTAAAATAAAACTGCATCCCATTAAAAGCAGGTCGCGGTCAAGAAACACTGCGTTAAATTATTATGAGTAATATTTCTATCGTTTTGTAGCATATAAACTAATGACTCCTATTTTACACCATGACCACGGCTTTTAACGGGACAAGTTCATTGATTGACCGCACTTAATACTTCTTCAATGCTCGTAACCCCCTCTACTGCTTTAAAAATTCCGTCTTCAAGCATCGTCATCATTCCTTCTTTCTTGGCTTGCACTTCCAGGTCGTCGGAGATAGCTCCTTTTATAATCATGTCTTTTATCGTCGGCGTAATATTCATAACTTCATGAATGCCAACACGCCCGCTGTAGCCGTCATCGGCGGAAGATACTTTCTTTGGTCTATAAAGCGGTATGGTATCCCAATCTTCTTTTTCGCCGACTATTTTTTCGTGTTTTAAAAATTTAAGCACACGGTCAAGGTCAACGGTTTGAGAGAGCGTTTTCTGTTCGGCGGAAGTTAGTATGTACTTTTCTTTATTAGATGAAAGCATTCTAACCAAACGTTGGGCGATTATGACATTGATGGTTGAAACAAGGAGGAATGCTTCCGCCCCCATATCCAGCAAGCGCGGAATAGCGCCAGCCGCTGAGTTTGTGTGAAGGGTTGAGAGAACTAAATGCCCGGTCAGAGCCGCGTTTATGGCAAGACCGACAGTTTCGCTGTCTCTGATTTCACCGACCATTATTATGTCTGGGTCTTGGCGGACAAGAGAACGAAGACCGCTACCGAAAGTGAGCCCTATTTCCGGCTTCACTTGCGTCTGATTGACCCGCTTCATCTGATATTCAATAGGGTCTTCAATTGTAGAAATATTCACATCCGGCGTATTTAAAATATCAAGCATAGTGTAAAGAGTTGTGGTCTTGCCAGAACCGGTCGGTCCGGTAGCTAAAAGCATGCCGGTTGATTGATTGAGGGCATGGTGGAGTTTTTCCAAATCCTCGCCGTGGAAACCGAGCCCTTCAAGCGTAAAACCTGAAGTGGTTTCGCGAAGAAGCCGCATGACCGTTTTTTCGCCGTAATATGTCGGCAGTGTTGAAACGCGAAAAGAAACTCTTTCGCTGTCTTTTTCTATTTTGAACCGCCCGTCTTGAGGCAATCTTTTTTCATCAAGCTTCAAACTGGAAAGAACCTTGATGCGCGCGGTGATGCCGGGGGCCGCCGTTTTCGGAAGAACCATGGCGTCGCGCAAAATTCCGTCAATGCGGTAACGGACCAAAATCTGCGCCTCTTCCGGCTCAATATGAATATCGGATGCGCCCTGAACAATAGCATGGGAAAGAAGGGTGTCTACGATGCGCACTATCGGCAAATCCTCGGCCATTTCTTTTAAATTTTTCTCCGACTGCGGGCTGTCTTCATCTTCTATTTTTTTTAGCGAGGCGGCTTCTTTTTCTATAATATCGCTGAACTCCGCCTTGAGAGTTTTTTGATATTGCAAAAGAGAGTTCTTCATAGACTCCGTATCGGTCAGGCGGGGTAAAATTTTCAATCCGACTTTTTTCTTGACGAAATCAATAGCCGAAAGGTCGTCTGTATCCAGCATAGCCACTTCAAGTTCATCGCCCTGTTTTCTATAGGAGATAATATTGTGATTGCGGGCAATCGGCTCGGGAATAAGAGACAGCACCGAGAAATCAAGTTTTTCGTTTTTAAGACTTACAAAAGGAATCCCGAGCACATAAGCTTCCATGCGTCGTAAATCGTCTTCGGAAATTTTTCCCTCGGACACCAAAAGTTCGCCAATGTCTGTATTTTTTTCTTTGGCTTTTTTTTCGGCGCGCGAAATATCGGTGCTCTCCACCAAGCCGGAATCTTTTATAAATTTTTTTAGCTGGTCTGCGCTTACATGCATCTCATTAGAAATTATAACAGATATAAACAGCCAATGAACCAAAACAATCAATATAATAGATATTTAAAACCACAAAAAGAAAACCCCGCATTCGTCATAGACGAATGCGGGGGAAATGATTAAGTTCCAAGAGTCCAGAATCCGAGGTTCAAAAGCCCGAGCGCTACTTGCGACAGACGAAAACGAAGTGCTACTTGCTGAAACAAAGCGCGGGGAAGAAGGAAAACCAGTAGTTGTCCGTTTGGAGCCAGCACACCAAGACATTGTCATCGTGGTCCTGCATGACCGACCCCCAAAGGAAAACCTCCTTGAGCCCGAACAATTTGCGGAACACGGCGACGCCCTTGGTTTGAATGACGAGCCCGTCCTGCAAGTTGAGTCACGACACGAGGGCGTTGTCATTTTTGGGGCAGTCGTAGATGATCCCACCTAACACCGCGCGCGTCTTCTCGCGCGTTTCTTGCTTTGTCTTTCTTTATGGATGTATAATAGCTTTCAGGTTTGCACATAAACGCAAAAAATAGGAGAAACTCATGAGACAAACATACACGCTCTTTTTTTTCACAATCGCCTCTTTCTGGTCCGTAATGGCTTCGGCGGAATTTATCATCAAGGTTGATTTCAGGGAAGCGCGACTCTACCTTTACGATGAAGGGAAAGAAGTCGCTAGTTTCTCTGTAGCGCTCCCAAGGGTAAATCCAAAACTGCCAATCACTGGAAGGGTGGAGGGGGTGGAAGAAAATCCTTACTGGGCGCCGACCAAGGCAACGCGTGAATACTATTTCAAAAAGTCGGGCGTTGAACTTCCGGAGTTGATTAGACCGGGTGACCCGCGAAACGCCATGGGCAATGTAAAAATCCGCATCGCTTTTAACGAGGCGCGCGTAAACCAAACCATAAGAATTCACGGCACAAACCAAGAGGAATCTATCGGGAGAAGAGTAAGCAGGGGGTGCATAAGAATGCGTAACGATGATATAAAAAAACTCTCCGAAATAATTCGCGGGGAAAAAACAGTGGTTGTATTCAATTAAAAAGCCGGGACTCCCGGCTTTTTATTTTGAGTTGACTTTCTGATTCGGTAATGTATACTCTATTAAGTAACTCCCGTTCCGAAAGGTCGGGCTTTTTAATAAAATAAATACAAATATACGAATGGACACAAATGTTATGAATTTGAATTCATTCGTGGTATTAGTGACCATTCGTTAATTAGCACACAAATATAATGCTAGATCTAAAAGTTTTAAAATCCGCTCTTGAACAGCTTGAAGAAGAGCGCAAGATTCCCAGGGAAAAAATAATAGACGCTATTGAACAGGCCATGGCTGCCGCTTATAAAAAAGATTACGGCAAAAAGGGCCAGATTATACGCGCGAAATTTGATATCAATTCCGGTAAAACTGAATTTTATCAGGTGAAAATCGTCGTTGACGAAACTCTCGTTCGTATGGAAGAAGAAGGCGAAGTTGTGGAAGAAAAAACCCCCGCGGAAGGCGAACAAGCTGACACCCGTCAATGGTTTAATCCGGAACATCACATTCTCATCAAAGACGCTAAAAAAATAAAAAAAGACGCTGTAATAGAAGAGGAAATTGTTTTTCCGCTTGAGCCGAAAGACGATTACGGCCGTATCGCCGCCCAAGCCGCCAAGCAGGTAATCATCCAACATATAAGGGAAGCGGAACGCGCTTCGGTAATTGAAGAATTCGGAGGAAAACAAGGAACGGTAGTTTCGGGCATTGTTCAGCGAATTGAGCGTGGTAATGTTTTCATAGACCTCGGCCGCACTACTGGCATTCTCTCTTTTGATGAACAAATTTCAAACGAAAGATATCATCAGGGCGAACGAATTCGCGCGTATCTATATTCAGTGGAAGAAACAATGCGAGGTATAAACATTCGCCTTTCGCGCACCCATCCGAAATTTCTGGAAGAGCTTTTCAAACAGGAAGCGCCCGAAATCTCGGGCGGAGTGGTGGAAATAAAATCAATCGCCCGCGAACCCGGCTCGCGCTCTAAAATCGCCGTGATGTCGCACGACAGCCATGTTGACCCGGTCGGCTCATGCGTGGGCCAGCGGGGTGTGCGCGTATCCACGGTAATGAATGAACTCGGCGGAGAAAAAATAGATATAATTGAATGGTCGGAGAATCCGAAAAAGTTCGTGGGGGATGCGCTCTCTCCGGCCAAAGTACTTTCTATTGAACTTGATACCGAGGCGCGCCACGCTAAAATAATAGTTTCCGAAGACCAGCAATCTCTTGCTATTGGCAAGGGCGGGCAAAACGTCCGCTTGGCGGCCAAACTTACCGGATACAAAATAGATATTTCATCTTCATCCGGGGAAAATATCGCGGAAAGCGGCGGTGAAATTATTGGTATGAAAGAACCTAAAAACTAATTTCTCCAAATCACGTTAGAGACCGCGGTTGCATGATATACTTTTAAAATATACGAAAAATAAAGTCGAATATTTATCAATAAATTAAATCAGCACAGGGCGCGACGACCGCGAACTGCCCCTAAACGAGATGAACTTATGGTATGAAATAGAACCCGGCACAAAAGAAAGTTTTAATGTCGTCATTGAGATTCCGAAACTATCGCGGGTAAAATACGAACTCGATAAAAAAACCGGGCTGATAAAATTCGACCGCGTACTTTATTCCCCCATGCACTATCCGGCGAACTACGGCTTCGTTCCGCAAACGCTTTGGGACGACGGCGATCCGCTTGATGTATTGGTGTTGGGACATGAACCGCTTATTCCCGGTTGCTTAATCAAAACGCGACCTATTGGCGTGCTTGTCATGAATGACGGGGGCGACGATGACATTAAAATACTCGCCGTGCCAGAAAAAGACCCGCGCTACAAAAACACAAACAGCATAAACGACCTTGAGCCGCACTTGCTTGAAGAAATAAAGCATTTTTTCAGCGTCTATAAAGATTTGCAGGAAAAAGAGGTAAAAGTCGGGGAATGGCAGGGGCGCGATGAGGCCTTGGTTGCGGTGGAAAAAGCCATAGAGAGCTATAAAAAAGCCAAGAAGTAAGGGGTTTTTAGGGTGCGTGGTAAAATCTTGTTTTACGGGAAGTTTTGTTATACTAAAGTACGGGTCTTAAATTATTAATCTATACAAATAAAATCATGAGAAAAATACTTACAAGTTTTGGTGTCGGCGCGCTTTCTTTGCTTTTCGCGGGAGTCGCGCTTGCGCAAGTTGACACTTCGGCTACTACTTCTAAAGATAAAAAATCGGCGGTAAAGAATGTCAGCTCTAAGATTGTTGACAAAAAAATCGAAAAAGAAGATACGCGCCCGCTCCTCAAAGAGAAGAAGAAAAATATATCAAAACGCACTCTGGCAATAGTTACTGAAATTAATAAAAAAATAATTCAGATCGAAAAACATATAACAAGAGTCGGCGTAATGATTGCCAAATTCGAATCAAAGGGAGCAAATACCACTGACGCCAAAACACATCTCGAGCTGGCAAAAACAAAGCTTGGCGAACTTAAGACAAGGGCGGAAGAAATAAAAAACACCGCAAATGAAATAGCAACTTCTCAAACGCCAAGAGACGCCGCGAAAACATTTAAAGACAAGGTAAAAGAATTGCAGACACTAATAAAGGAAGTTCGCACTCATTTGGTAGAATCGATTGTAGCGCTTAAAAACGGAGTTATGAATAGAACGGCAACCAGCACGCAAACGCAATAAAAT
>CAYIKU010000002.1:0-4785 GCA_964364185.1 uncultured Candidatus Saccharibacteria bacterium | reverse complement strand
CGGATTTGCAATAATTTTGATTGTAACCCTGCAAAAATCCCGCTTGAGGCGGGGTTTTTGTGAAAACCTGTGGACATCAGGTGTCCACAGGTTTTCGTTTCCATCGTTATTCTCAATAGCAGGGAAAAAGAAATACCAGTTGATAGATGTAGGGTTTAAAAAGAAAAATTGAAAATTAACCTGCTCGCCAATACCAGAGCGACAATCGTGGTAATTTAAATAAAGTGACTATATTTACATTATAATTTATTTAATCCCGTACCGTGCATCAGGCAATGGCAGGCGGGTTTCTAACAGGATGAAAACTAAAGTAGAAACAAAAAAACTTCCCAAAGCACAAATTGAAATTACCGGAGAAATCCCCGAAGAAAAATTTGAAGAAAAACGCAAAGATGCGGTAAAAAACCTTGCTCATCATGTTGAAATAGACGGTTTCAGAAAAGGAATGGCACCCGAGTCTGTTCTCGTGAAAAAATTAGGCGCCATGGTCGTACTTGAAGAGATGGCTCATCTTGCGCTAAACGAAGCTTACTCCGAAATAATAATAGAAAATGAACTTGATGTCATAGGAGCCCCCGAAATAACCATAACCAAAATCGCCCCGGGTAATCCTTTGGGATTTAAAATAGTAAGCGCTATAGTTCCTGAAATTGAACTTCCTGACTACAAAAAAATTACAAGCGAGATCGCGAAAAAGAAAGAGGAAGTTTATATCACCGACCAAGAGGTTGAAAATACGATTACTGAAATCAGAAAACAAAGAGCGGTTAAGAAAAACTCGTCTGCCGAAGCGCCGGCTCGGACAGAAGGAAACGAAGAGCCGATCGTGCCGGAATTGACCGATGAATTCGCAAAGTCACTCGGCGATTTTGAAAATGTTTTAGCGCTCAAGGAAAAAATAAAAGAAAATATGAAGCTTGAAAAAGAACTTCGGACCAAAGAGAAAACTCGTTTAGAAATAATTGAAAGGATAACGGCAGAAATAAAAACGGAAATCCCGGATGTTTTAATAGAATCAGAAACCGAAAAACTGCTTATGCGAATGAGGGGTGATATCGAGAGAATGGGTCTTAAATTTGACGATTACCTGAAAAACTTGAAAAAGACAGAAGGTGATTTCAGAAAAGAGTGGAGAAGCGAGGGAGAAAAACGCGCCAAAATAGAACTGACTCTTGTAAAAATCGCAAAAATTGAAAATATAAAACCTAAAAACGAAGATGTTGAAAAAGAGGTGAAACACATACTGGAACATTACAAAGATGCAAAAGATACGCGCGTACGCGATTATGTAACTTCACTCCTAACAAGCGAAAAAGTATTTGAGTTTTTAGAAAATCAAGGAGCGAAGCAGTAACGAGCGACTATGATTTTCTTAACCCAGCTGTATCTTTACCGCAATTAAAAATTAACAGCGTGTGCGCGGATAGCGCATCCCTCTATGTGCAAAGCACTGTTTACATAAAGACACATACACTGAAAACAATACTAAACAATATTGAATATGTGTTACGCAAAAATACGGCCTGTGGTTTAGAGGAGCAAAAATGATTTAGTTATTTCTCTATTCCAATGTTCTTAAGAACATTGGAATAGAGAGTGAGAAGATAGTGTTTGTTTAAAATAATAAAAATGAAAGGGCGACTCATTGAGTCGCCCTATTTTTCCGCTTGGCTTAATACAACACCCGGCGGATGGTGGGAGAGCCCTTCAGACGACATGGGCATCTCCCGTGTTTCCCGTGTGAATCACAACGGGAATAAAACTGCCTAAGCATTTTTTCGGTCAAAGATACGGGCTTTGGAATGAAAACTTCTCTCCGTATATGAATTACTGAAAACTGCGCTGGGTGCCTATCCTCCGGATAATCCCCGGTGAATTTCAACGCATCTTCAAACAATATGTAGCCAACAGTAGGTTCGCCCATACTTATTTCCTCCTTTCTTTTTTTGTTTAAGATCTGTCTCAATTAAAGCATATATGCGCAGATTTGTCAATCAACTACTTTTGCTAATTTTGCTATACTCAACTTGTATTTGATATCCGGTATTTTGTATTTAACTAAACACTAATCGCTAACAGCTAAAACCTATGCTTATACCTACAGTAATAGAAAAATCACAGTTCGGGGAACGCGCTTATGACATCTATTCGCGTCTCTTGCGCGATAGAATTGTCTTCTTGGGCGGGCCAATCGACGAAAATATCGCCAATATTGTCATCGCACAGCTCATATTTCTAGAAAATGAAGATTCCAAAAAAGATATTAAACTTTATATCAATTCTCCCGGCGGACAGGTCACAGCCGGTATGGCTATTTTAGACACCATGAATTTTGTGAAGCCGGATATTTCAACAATTTGCGTTGGTATGGCCGCATCAATGGGGGCAATTCTTCTCTCGGCTGGAGCCAAAGGTAAACGTTTTATTTTGCCAAACGCTGAAGTGCTTATCCATCAGCCGATGGGCGGAACAGAAGGACAGGCGTCAGATATTGCTATTTCCGCAAAACATATTTTAAAAACAAAAGATTCACTAAATAAAATATTGGCTAAAAATACAGGCCAACCTCTCGCACAAGTTGAAAAAGATGTTGACCGAGATTATTATATGTCCGCCGAGGAAGCCAAAAAATACGGCTTAATTGACGAAATCATAAAAACACGAAACGGAACTAAGTAGAAAAAGCCCTGTGAGATGAAGTAATACATCTCGTGGGACTTTTTTGTTTTTTTGTACCATAACAATAAACAGTGCTATAGCACTGTTTATTGTTATGGGTTAGGGGTTGAATAGATACATTGTCTAGACAATAAATAGCGATTGCTGTAATATTGAAATGTACAACTTATCAACAATTATTTAAATTTTGCCTTATAAGAAATCGCTATCATTACGGGAATACTGTAACAAAAACAGGAAAGTTAAAACAATGAAAATTGACCAAACAGAAAGATAAGTTATAGAAGTATAAATTCTCACAACTGAATAGTTGTTTCTTTACGGGCGAATTTCTCGCCTATATGAGCTTAAAAATAGTTTTATTAATAGCCGGCGCCATCGGGGTGCTTGGAATTTTGCTCGGTTATTTCTTGCGTCTTATAATCTCTCTCGGTAAGCGCGGGTCAATGGAGTTGGAAATCAAGCAAATGATGATTGGAGCCAAAGAGGAAGCAAGAAAAATCACCGAGGAAGCCTTGACTCGCGCTACAGCCAAGCTGGAAGAAGCAAAGAGAGAGGAGAAGAATACGGAGTTTGAATTAAAGAAAACAGAAGACCGGCTCATTAAAAAAGAAGGACTTCTGGATAGTCGTCAGACGGATATCGATAAAGAAGTAGAAAGTATAAAAATAAAGATAGAAGAAATCAAAAAAATCCGCGAAAAAGCGGACAAACTTGAAATTGACAGAAAAGAAGCGCTTGAAAAAGTTGCCGGTTTAAGTGAAGAAAACGCAAAAGAAGAATTATTTAAAACTTTAGAAAAACGCTATGAGGAAGATTTGCTGGTACGCATGAAAAAACTGGAAACATCGAACGCTGAAAAATTGGATAGAAAAGCGAAAGATATTTTGGCTATAAGCATACAACGACTGGCTTCTTCCACCGCCTCGGAAGTTATGGCCACATCAGTCGCTATCCCCTCTGAAGATATAAAAGGAAAAATTATAGGTAAAGAAGGAAGAAACATCAGGGCTTTTGAACGAGTAGCGGGCGTAGAACTTGTGGTTGATGATACTCCCGGTTCTATTATAATTTCTTCATTTGATTCCGTGCGCAGACAAATCGCCCGCGTTGCCTTGGAGCAATTAATCGCAGACGGCAGAATACAGCCGGTCAAAATAGAAGAAATGGTTGAAAAAGCTAAAGGAGAAATTTCAAAAATCATCAAAGAAAAAGGCGAGCAGGCGATGTATGAATGCGCGCTGTTCAATTTTGACCCTAAATTGGTTTCAATTCTCGGTCGTCTTCATTTCCGCACAAGTTACGGCCAGAATGTACTCCAGCATTCCATTGAAATGGCGCATATTTCGGCAATGCTCGCTGAAGAATTGGGGGCTGATGTGAATATCGCCAAGGCTGGAGCGCTTTACCACGACATAGGTAAAGCTGTGGACCATGAAGTACAGGGCACACATGTTAATATCGGGCGGAAAATTCTTCAAAAATTCAATGTTGACCCGAAAATCATACAGGCGATGCAATCCCACCACGAAGAATATGAATATGAAACGCTTGAATCTATTATCGTCCAAACAGCGGACGCTATTTCCGGCGGACGCCCCGGTGCGCGCCGCGACAGCGTGGAAAATTATCTGAAACGACTGGGAGACCTTGAGGCAATCGCTAATTCCTTCCCGGGAATTGAAAAATCTTACGCTCTTCAGGCTGGGCGCGAAATTCGCATATTCGTAACCCCTGAAAAAGTAAGCGACATTGAAGCTAAAAATTTAGCCCGTGATATTGCGCTTCGTATAGAGCAAGAATTAAAGTATCCTGGCGAGATTAGAGTTAATGTAATAAGGGAAACCCGCGTAATAGAATACGCCCGCTAAAAAAACTAGAAAAAATAAAAAATCCGTGTGATATCACATCACACGGATTTTTGAACCCCCTTCGCTATCGCGCCATGAGCCAGTCGCTTATTTGTCGCCAAATTTCTCTCGAAAACAAATACTTTAGACCGAAGCCCAGACCGGCGCCCAGACCGACGACCAGACCGAAGACCAGACCGAAGGCCAGACCGGACACAAGAGCGCCGCCCAGACCGCCGGCCATACCGGCGCCGAG
>CAYIKU010000001.1:19257-53243 GCA_964364185.1 uncultured Candidatus Saccharibacteria bacterium | reverse complement strand
TAATGTTATGAGCATTTCGGAGTGTCGCTTTAATATCTTCTACTGTTGTATTTATGTTTTCCTCCTTATCAACACGTATAGCTAGACGATTGAAATGTTTTATTCCAAAAATATAATGCTGGGCGGTAGTGTATGGTACCATTGCCATATCATCAAAATTAATAAACGAAGAACCCCCTTTTTTAGGAAGAATTCCTATAACTAAAAAATTTCTGCCTTTTATTTTAATTCTTTCTCCTAACAAATTAACTCCTGGTGCAAGCTCATCTGCGACCTTTGATCCTAAAATTACTACATCCGCAGACCCCCTTACTTCGTCTTCGCTTATATTTCTCCCCTGTTCCGGATAAACATCGTATATTTCCGCCATTAATTCTGTTCCGCCAAAAATAGTTGGGCGATAAGTTTCTTCTTTATAAGAAGCGGTTTCACTGCCGAACACAATCGGCATGATTCCGTCAGCATGCGGAACATTTTCTTTGCGAGAAAGAAGGTCTAAATCTCTCTGCTTTAAAGAGGCAGTTAGGGTCGCGAGAACATCAGTTGGCCCTTTGGGTTGGCGTCCTGGAATAATACCTATAACCCTTGCCCCAATACCTTCAATTTGCCCCAAAATAAGGTTTCTAGCCCCATCGCCCAAGGAAACAACCATAATTATCGCCGTTACCCCAATGACGATTCCAAGGATAGTAAGGCCTGACCTCATTTTGTTTGTTTTCAGCCCCCCCAACGCTACCTTTATTGTATGATTTATGGTCATTTATTTTAAAAAGTTTTTTCCAACACGGCGGGTAGCGACTCTTTCATCGCTTTCCACCATTCCGTCATGAAGACGAATAATTCTTTCCGCATATTCAGCAGTGTAAGTTTCGTGGGTAATAAGAATTATGGTGTGCCCTTTTTCTTTATGTAATTTTTGGATAATTTCAATTACTATTTCTCCGGACTTTGAATCAAGATTTCCAGTCGGCTCATCGGCAAAAATTACTTGCGGATTATTTACAAGGGCGCGAGCAATGGCTACTCTTTGTTTTTCTCCACCAGAAAGTTGAGATGGTTCAAAATCTAGACGATGTGTCAATCCGACTGATTCTATGGCGCTACGAGCCATATCGTTCCAAAGTTCTTCATCAATATCTGAATAAAGTAACGGTAACTTCACATTTTCAAGAACGGTAGTGCGAGGCAAAAGATTAAATGATTGAAAAACAAAACCCAACTTTTTATTGCGAACATTTGCTATTTCTTCTTCTGAATATTTTCCAGCAAGTTTTTCTTCGTAAAAATATCTTCCTCCCGTAGGAGTGTCTAAAAAACCTAAAATATGGAGTAATGTTGATTTACCGGACCCCGATGGACCCATAATGGCTACAAATTCCCCCTCGTTTATGCTAAAAGAAATTCCCTTGAGCACCGCCGTAGCCACATCCTCATCGTGGTATGTCTTTTCCAAATTTTTTACTTCCATTAAAGGCATAAAAATCAATTTGCAAAATTATTATCATTTCTTTTTACCCAATTAGCACTTCGTAATAGAGAATCAAAAGTGCCAGCATCACTCCAAAAACCCAAAATTTCTTTATATATGCATTTTTTATTTTTTATATAATAGTTGTTTATATCTGTAATTTCCAATTCATTCCTAGATGATGGTTTTAGTTTTGAAATAATTTCAAAAACATTTGGCGGATATATATATAAACCAGTCACGGCAATGTTACTTTTGGGAATTTTTGGTTTTTCTTCAATTCCAATTAATTTTCCATTTTTCCCGATTTCTATTACCCCAAAAAGACTTGCATCGTCAACTTTTTTCACATATAAAACTGCTTCATTTTTTTTCTTATTTTTAACAATTTCAATATAATTATTATCAAAAATATTATCCCCAAGAATTACAGCCATATTATCTTCTTTTGTGAATTCTTTTGCTAAACTAAGTGCTTGCGCTATACCTCCAGCTTCACGTTGAACTCGATAAGTAAGATTTACGCCAAACCCAGAACCGTCTCCTAAAAATTCTGTAAACCAACCAATATGTTCCCCACCAGAAACAATCAAGATATCTTTAACTCCAAGATGCTTCAAGGTTTCTAGGGGGTAAATAATCATAGGCTTATTATAAACAGGAAGCAGGTGTTTATTTGCTATAGCGGTTAACGGCCATAGTCTCGTGCCTTTTCCCCCGGCTAAAATTACTCCTTTCATTATTTTATTGCTTCATTAAGTAATGATTTTTTAAAGGCGACCATTATTTCTTCAAGTTTTTTATTATCTATAGCGGGCAAATTTAATCCTAAAGATTTAGCTTTAGCATTGGATAATAAACAATTACTTCTTTTTGCTTTAGTTATACCACCCACACCTTGTAGTTCATCAAGTGAAATAATTGTGTATTTATGATTGGGGTCAACTATCTTTTTGTAGACTTCTAAAATTTGCGCATGATTTAAATATCCATCATTAGTCAAATTCAGTATTCCTGTTGGTTTTAGAACAGCCAGTTTTTCTAGTGCAGGCCATAAATCTTCTAGGAATGTTATTGAATTAGGGATAGAAATTATTTTAGGATAAGAAATTATTTTATTAATTAGGTTACGCGGGTGTGAGAATGTCGCTATCGGCATTCTGATTCTTACTTGCAAAACCGGGATTTCTTTAAGCGCATTTTGCATAATAATGCGCATACGTGAATAAAAACTGCCAAAAAAGTTTGGCTCGGATTCCTCAGTGAATTCAACATCTGTTCCTCCAGAGTAAATACAACCTGAAGATATTTGAATGGGGTAAGCACCCGCTTTTATTGCCGCTAAAGTGGCATTTATAGCTCCGCCAACATTAATTTTTACAGTCTCTTCTTTGTTATTTTCACACCAATCTATATTAGGATAAGCTCTTACTCCAGTAAAGTTTACAACAACCTCTGGCTTAGTCTCATTTAATTTGGCGAGTAGCGCGGAAAAATTAGAAACATCTATTTTGTCACTGAAAACTTGATGACCGCGACTTTTTAAATATTTCACTATTTCTCCACCCATAAAACCGCTTCCGCCTAGAATATAAAATTTCTTTTTTTTAATATTTTCTTGCATGAGATTTTTTTAAAAGTGGTTTCCACCAATTACTGTTATTTTTATACCATTCTATTGTTTTTATTAATCCATCGTCCCAAGAAATTTTTGGTTTCCATCCTAATTTTCTAATTTTTTTAGAATTTAGTAGATATCTAGAATCATGTCCAAGTCTATCAGGGATAATTCTCTTTAGAGTGGAAGAATTGCCTGTTATTTTTAAAATGTCATTAGCTAGCTCATCAATACTTTTTTCTAATCCACTACCAATATTGTAGCTTTCACCAATTTTTCCTTTTTGTAATATTAAATCTATAGCTTCACAATGGTCTGTTACGTGTAGCCATTCCCTCTTATTTTTACTTGATTTAAAAACCGGAAGAGATTCTCTCAATAAGGCCTTAATAGTAAAAACGGGAATAACTTTTTCTGGAAACTGATGTGAGCCATAATTATTGGAACAGTGGCTAATAGTAATAGGTAACCCAAAAGTGTGATAATAACTTCTTACAAAGTGATCGGCGGAAGCCTTGGAGGCATTATATGGAGTGCGGGGTTTAAAAGGAGACTGTTCCTTGAATGAAGATTTGCTATTTAGTGCTAGTTGTCCAAAAACTTCACATGTAGAAATATGATGAAATCTTTTTATTCCGCTTACCCTAGCAGCTTCAAGCAAAACCGCTGTTCCTAGGGCATTAGTTTTTGCAAAGTCAATCGGGGAATTGACTGCTTTATTGTTGTCTGATTCGGCGGCAAAATTGACAATAGTTTCTATTTTTTCTTTTTTTAGAATTTTCACCATTGTTTTATAGTCTCCAATATCCGCTTTATAAAATTTATAGCGAGAATTTTTTTCTATATCTTCAAGGTTTTTTAAATTTCCAGCGTAATTTAAAATATCTACATTTATTATTTTGACAAATGGATAACGATTCAATAAATATCGAATAAAATGACTACCGATAAATCCAGCACCCCCGGTAATTAATATTTTTTGTTTAATATTCATAAATAAACAATAACAGAGACCATTAATAGTAAAATATTATTTTTTGTTTTTAATTCATTTTCACTTTATCCCCCCTTTTAAGTCCCGAAAGTATTTCAATATCTCCATTTGAACCTCGAAGCCCGGTAGTAACAATGACTTCTCTGGTATTACCATTTTCTATTAAATTAACCGTTTTTATTCTTTCTTTAGTGGAAATAGTGCGTCCGGGAATAAATAAAACATTTTCTTTTTTTTGTCCGTAAATATCCGTGTTTGCAGTCATCCCCGGTTTAACACGCGCATCATTTTTATTAAATTGAAGAGTCGTTTTATATGTAGCCACACCGTCAATTATAGTTTCTGTCGGATTTATTTTAGATACCGTAGCGTAAAAAATCGCGTCATTCCCGTAAGCGTCAAGCGTTACTTCTGCCTTATCCCCCATTTTTATTTTTGAAATGTCTGCTTCTGGAATATCCGCTTCTATTTCATATTTGGCATTAGAAATTACCGCAAATAAAATAATTCCAGTCGGAGCTATTTCTCCTACCTTAGCGTCTTGTTTTGTTACCATACCGGAGATTGGAGAATAAAGAACGGTTTTCCTGAGTTGAGCTTCTAAGTTTGCCACATTCGCTTCCGCTCCTTCAACCTTTGCTGCTTGTGCATCTATCTGTTCTTTTGCAGTGCCTGCTTTTTTTAAAGAAAGCGCCGATAAGGCATTATTATATTTTTCTTCCGATGCGGTTACATTATCTAAAGCAGTATTTACATTTGTGCGAGCAGAAACCACAGCCGCCTTATAGCCGTCTATGGTTGTTTGCGAAATATTTGAATTTGTCGTAAGAGAATTTATTGCTATGGCGATTTTATCCAAGAAAATTTGGACGGAATTAAGAGAAGATTTTGCTTCGTTTATATATGGAATAATATTTTGTGAAATAGATAGTTGAGAAACGGAAATGTTCCATGAATTAAGGACTGATTCCATTAATAACCTATTTGTATCAATATAAATACTAAGCTGGGAATCATTTACCGTAAAATTAAATTTCGGGCTTGAACTTTTTGGGTTTGAGAAAAATTGATCAACCTTATTGTGAATTGCGTCGTCAGCGTTCACATAGCCGTTTTTTATTCCATTTACCAAATCACTAACGGCGTTCTGAACGGCGATCTCCGAAATGTTTATGTCTTCCGGGCGCGTGCCGGCCTTAAGTTCGTCTAATTTTGCCTGTTCCGCCCTAACAGTTGCTTTGGCTTGAGAAAGTTGTGCTGAAATATCTCCGCTATCGATAGAAACTAAAAATTGTCCAGCTTCAACATTTTCTCCCACATTTCGATAAACCGCTGATATTCGCCCGCTTTTTTCAAAAGAAAGCTCTACATCCTCGGCAGGTTTTACCCGTCCCGTTACGGAAATAA
Organism: uncultured Candidatus Saccharibacteria bacterium; assembly: GCA_964364185.1. GTDB lineage: Bacteria > Patescibacteriota > Minisyncoccia > Phycocordibacterales > VMEP01 > JAUYLU01. The sequence continues at coordinate 47,756 of CAYIKU010000001.1, read as the reverse complement.
TTTGTGAAATTGTTCCCCTTTTGACTTCCGCAAAATTTATTTCTGGAACGGCGGTTTTGCTTTTATAAAACCAAAAACCTCCGCCTATCAAAATAATAATTAAAATTATCGTTATCCACGGACGTCGAACAGCGAAAGATTTTACGGATTTAATGAAATTTTTTATTTTCCACATAATTTTAAAGAATTGCTATTTGTTTCAATATTATAGCATTAGATTGTCTGTTCTAGATTCCAATTATTTATTTTGACGAGCGAGGTTCGATGCGACTTCTGGGAGCATCGAAGACCTTGAGTAATTTATGAGGATGTACTCATCCGAAGAAATACGAAAGGTGTACTGCTCCTGTAAGGAGCGCGTGAACGAGTAATCTCGTTCACGGCGTCCGAGTTGAAGTCAAAATATAGGTCTAATACCGCGCGGCTTTGCCGTGCGATTGAACGAGCAAAGCGAGTTCGGTCATTACCCTAAGGCTCTGCCGCAGTAGTGGCCTATATTCGGCGAAGATTACGGCGCGGTGCAATTTGCTGCTATCGAATACCCCGCTTGCTCGGCTTCTTTGGATGAAGAGAAAACCACTTTATTTTGCGCGCTTATGCGCGAGATACCGGAACACCAAGAAAAATAATACTTAGTGCCGTTTTTTGAAGCTACCACGGTATTTTGGTTTTGATCTAGCACCGCTCCAACCGAGGCAGTTCCTTGTGTTTGTGCCGGCATATTTATTTTTACCCCCTGTCTTCTTTCTTCTATAAGGGAAAGACGGCCTAGTCCGAAAGAAATAAAAGCGACAAGAATAATAAGAATAGCAAGATATACCGGAGGTTCTTCAACCTTTAATACTAAATCCTTGATTTTTTCTTTGATATGGTTTAGAATCACCTTTGTTGTTTTAGTTATTGTATCGCAACTAAAAACTAAAAACTATAGACTAAAAACTAACTTACCCGCCTAAGTTTTGCTTGGCAAAATTTTGGTGGGCAAGCTATAAACTATCCATATGGCAACACGCAAAGCCGCGGGGTCGGCAAAAAACCTCACTGATTCAAATCCAAAGTATCTGGGCACAAAGCTTTACGACGGTGAGATGGCAAAATCCGGCTCTATTATCGTTCGCCAACGTGGCACCAAAATTATTGCCGGTAAAAATGTAGGGGTTGGCAAAGATCACACACTTTTTGCGATTCAAGAGGGAAAAGTAAAATTTACTTCTCGAAGAAAAATTGGATTTAACGGAAAGTCTGTCATAAAAAAAATAGCTAATGTAATTTAATTAAAAACCCCCGCAATAAGCGAGGATTTTTATGTACACCCTTGTTATTCTTTTTCGACTACGAGAGTAATTACCGCTTTCATTTCTCCGTTATTTATTTCTATCTCAAATTCTCCCGTTTCTTTAATTGGTTTTTCTAATTTTATAAAATCAATAGGCACTTCAGCGTGAAGATTTTCTTTCAAGAGTTTTTGAAGTTCTTCTTTGTGAATACCAGCAAATAAATGTCCTTTATCGTTTGCCTTTTCCGTTATAGAAATTTTTTGTCCGTCTAAACTCTTAACATTTTTTCTAAGTAGTTCTTCTTGAATTTTTATTTCTACTTCTGCCATAACGGTTAAATCTTTAACTCGGGCCAAGGCTTTTTCGGTTGCCGGCTCTGCTAGTCCTTTCGGCAAAATAAAATTCCTGGCATAGCCTGAAGCCACTTCTTTCACTTCGTAACGTTTGCCAAGCCCCGCAACGTCTTTAAGTAAAATTATTTTCATGTCATTAAAAATTCACTTAGGTTTTTTATAATAAATTCTTTTTATTTCAATCTCGGCTCAATTCTATGTCATTCTCTCATTCTCACGAATGAGAGAATGACATACACTTTATTATCTGTTACTTGTTCAATATTTCTATTGCCTTTTCCATCTGCTTGTCTTTCCCTTTGGTAATATCATCTTTTGTAGGAACAACTTCAATATCCGGTTTTAAACCACCTTCGGAGATAGAAACGCCGTTGGGCGTAAGCCAGCGGGCGATTGTCACCTTAAGCGATGTCTCGGGCGTAATTTTCACCAGCTCCTGCACCGACCCCTTGCCGAATGTCTTCTCCCCCACTAATTTGGCTACGCCATGCTCGCTAAGCGCGCCAGCCAAAATTTCCGAGGCTGAAGCCGACCCGCCGTTAACCAAAATAACAAATTTTAATTTATCGCTAAAAATGTTATACCCCTTGCTTCTAAAAATCTGTTTATTGCTCTCATTTTTGCTTTCTTCTTTCACTACGATTTTTCCCGAAGGCAAAAACCAGCTTGCCATATCCACCGCCGCTTCCAAGTATCCGCCAGGATTATTGCGGAGATCGAGAATTAATTTATCACCTTGCGAGTTGACGAACACCTCCAGAGCATTCCTGAAAAGTTGGGGCGAGTTGGCCGAAAAACTATAGAGTTTTATGACAAAAATCCCGTCAGGGCGCTTTTCGGTATCAATTGTCGGAATATTTATAATATCGCGGACAATTTTAAATTCTAAGGGCTCTTTTTCTCCTTCACGAAATATCGTTATTGCAACTGTTGTTCCTTTGGTTCCGCGAATAAGAGATACGGCTTTTTCCACAGTCATTTCCATAGTAGGCGCGCCGTCAATTTTCAAAATTTTATCTCCCGCTTTTATGCCGGCATTGAAAGCGGGCGTGCCTTTGAGCGGAGAGATAACCGTAATCACCCGATCGCGGATGCCTATCTCCATTCCAACTCCCTGAAATTCTCCGTTTATACTTGCTTCAAAATTTTTTGATTCAACTGGCGGGAAAAAAACGGTATAGGGGTCGCCAAATGATTCTGCCAGTCCTGAAATAGCTCCCCAGACCCTTTCTTGGTCAGTAGTAGTTGATTTAAAAGAAACATATTTCTCACTCAAAGTATTCCAAGTTTTCCAAAACGGCCCAAAATCAGTTCCCGAAGTCACAGCTACAGTAGCCGATTCTTTATTGAAAATCGTTATAACTTTTTCAATTTCCGATGAATAGTATCGTTTGCCCACCAATACGCCGGCGCCGAAAGAAACGGCAATTATAAGAATTGAAAGAGCGACAGGTATGGCGAACTTTTTGAAATACCGCATAAACATCAGAGAATTATCGCAAAATTTTGCGCTGCGGTCAATTTTTTCGTAATCCCCCTTGTTGGCTATTGGTTATTAAACTAGTTTGCCCTCAAGTTAGTTTTTCTATAGACTATAGACTATAGGATAATAACTAAAAACTAATAATTTACCCCATGCTTACCACATACAAACACAAAAAGCTTACCTGGGTTGATCTTGAAAGTCCGACCAATAAAGAAGTAGATACTTTAATAAAAGAATATAAAATACATCCGCTTGTTGTCCAAGAGCTCCTCTCTCCCACCGTAAGACCGAAAGTCGATCTTTACAGTAATTTTATATATTTAATTCTCCACTTTCCCACCATAAACCACAGCCATAACGGCAAAACAGAGCAGGAAATTGATTTTATTATTGGAAAAGAATTTCTCATTACCGTGCACTACGACACCGTGGATTCGCTTCGGGAATTCTCGAAAGTTTTCGAGGTTAATTCAATTCTCGACAAATCAAATGCTATGGAACACGCGGGATATCTATTTTTCTACATTATGCGGGAAATGTATAAAAATTTGAGCAACGAGCTTGGAGACATCACAGGGCGCTTGAAAGATATAGAAGAAAAAATATTCAAGGGCAAAGAGGGCGAAATGGTAAAAGAAATTTCCAATACCAATAAACTACTTCTTGATTTCAGGGAATCAATCCGCTTTCACAAAGATGTGCTTGAATCATTTGAAGTTGCAGGGAAAAACTTTTTTAAGGATAAGTTTCATTACTATCTACGGGCGCTTATCGGCGAATATTATAAAGTGTTCAATCTCCTTGAAAACCAAAAAGAAATACTCGTTGATTTACGAGAAACTAATGATTCTCTCCTCTCTACCAAAACAAACGAAACCATGAAAGTTCTCACCGTCATGGCATTTATCGTTTTGCCGATGTCGTTTATTGTGCAAATCTTTGGCATCAGTTCCGCGTATTTGCCATTCGTTAATACACCTGACGGCTTATGGAAAATTATTGCAATCATCTCCGTCGTGGGTATTGTAGTATTCACTTGTTTTAAATACAAGAAATGGCTCTAAAAATCTATAATACTCTCTCTCAAAAAGAAGAACTCTTTATACCCCAAAAAGATCGCCTTGTAACACTCTATAGCTGTGGCCCTACAGTTTACAGCCATGCGCACATAGGTAATCTTCGGGCCCAAACTTTCTCCGACACATTAAGACGCACGCTTTCCTATTTGGACTATGAAGTTAATCAAGTAGTAAATATTACCGATGTAGACGATAAAACTATCAAGGGAAGTCAAATTGAACACACGACTCTTCTGGAATTTACAAAAAAATACGAAGAGTTATTTTTCCGCGACACAGAAAGAATGAATATTCTTCGTCCGAATGTAATTCCCCGCGCCACCGAATACATATCTGAAATGATTTTATTGATAGAAAAACTTCTTGAAAAAGGACTTGCTTATAAATCAAACAACGGCATTTATTTTGATATCGCTAAATCAGCCGGGTATGGAACACTCGCCCGTCTTGAAAAAAGAACCGACACTAAATCGCGTGTTAATAACGATTCTTACGGCAAAGAAAGCGCGAATGATTTTGCGCTCTGGAAATTTTACAGAGAAGAAGACGGGAGCGCGGTTTGGGAAACGCCTTTCGGCAAGGGGCGTCCGGGTTGGCACATAGAATGTAGCGCCATGTCCATGAAAAATTTAGGCGAGACGATAGATATTCATACTGGCGGATTGGACCTCATCTTTCCTCACCACACGAACGAAATTGCGCAGTCCGAAGGAGTAACGGGAAAAAAATTTGTGCGCTACTGGATGCATTCCGGGTTCATAAATATGGATAATGAAAAAATGGCCAAGTCCGTCGGCAACATAATTACCTTGGATAAAATTATTGAAAAAGGATTCTCTCCCCTCGCCTATCGCTATTTTCTTTTGGAAATACATTACAGAAAACCAGCAAATTTTAATTTGGAAGCTCTAGAGGGTTCACAAAACGCTCTTGAAAAACTATACGCACGATTTATGGATCTTGGCGATAAGAATGGCGCGGTAAACAAACAACTAAAAGAAAAATTTATTAATTGCTTGGAAGAAGATTTAAATACGCCCCGCGCGCTTTCTTTAGTATGGAAAGCGCTGGACAGTAACATTTTAGACGAAGATAAGCGCGCTACAATCCTTGATTTTGATAAAGTTTTAGGTATTGGTCTTGAAAAAGTAAACAGAGCGATAATTCCCGAAGAAATTAAAAAATTATCCGAAGAACGAGAACGGGCAAGAATTGATAAAAATTGGGCAAGAGCGGATAAAATTAGGCAAAAAATAGAGGTTCTAGGCTATATATTGGAAGATAGTGAGAAAGGAGCAAAAATAAAAAAGAAGTAAGCTCCACACTAACCTCAAAGTCTACGGCAAGAAAGACTTGCCGTAGACTTCTGTCCCCATCTTCCTCACAGCTTGTTCAAAAACCGCCAATATTTCAGATTTTTCTTTATGTTACAATCGTGCTACTACTTGCCCCGTTAGAAGTTGACTACAAATATTGATATTATGAAAAATAAAGCCGAAGGTGCTTTGCTCAAATATATATGCTTACTAATATAATAAATAAGAACTTCCAATAGAATGACCCCAAAAAAACCATTTCTCCACGCGCGAGTTCCGCCTCAAAACATTGATTCCGAAAAGGCTCTTTTGGGCGCTATTATGCTTCGCCCAGAAGCGATGCACGAAGTAATAGACAAGGTTGAAGAAGATTCTTTTTATGTTGAAAAACACAGAATTATATGGAAAACAATGCTTGAACTTCACAACAAGCACGAACCGATTGATCTTCTTTCGCTTTCTTCCCGCCTCAAGGAAAGAAAACTTCTTGAATCCATAGGAGGCAATTCGTATATTACCGAACTTGTTAATGTAGTCCCGTCTTCTTCCAATGTCGCCTATTATGCCGACATTGTTCATCGCAAACACACGCTTCGCAGATTGATTGAAGCGGCCGATAATATTTCCGAGATGGGATTTCAAGAAGAACACGACCTTGAAAATCTTCTGAATGAAGCGGAAAAAAAGATTTTCAACATCACCTCTTCTCCCCGCGGACACCGTTTCATCAACATTAAAGAAGTGTTGGGAGAAGTATGGGAGAGAATTGATAACTTACATAAAAAGGACGGCGGTTTGCGCGGAGTACCCACCGGTTTTCCCGAGCTCGATTCCCGACTCTCCGGTTTTCAAAAATCGGACTTGATAATTTTAGCCGCGCGCCCGTCAATGGGCAAAACCGCGCTGGCGTTGGATATAGCCAGAAAAGTCGCGCTTAATTACAACGTTCCCATCGGTATATTTTCGCTTGAAATGAGCTCCCAACAATTAGCCGACAGAATGGTCGCCGCCGAGGCCCGTGTTGACGCCTGGAAATTGCGCACCGGCGGGTTAAAACTTGAAGAAGATTTCAATCGCATAGGCGAGGCGTTAAGCGGACTTTCCAAGGCGCCGCTTTTTATTGATGACGAACCGAGTAATTCAATTATTAAAATGCGTTCGGTGGCCAGACGCCTAAAACGAGAACATAATATCGGGCTAATTATTGTCGATTACCTTCAACTCATGACGCCAACCAAAAATTATGATTCCATGGTAAATCAGGTAACGGAAATATCACGCTCACTAAAAGGGTTGGCGCGCGAGCTTGATGTCCCGGTGCTGGCGCTTTCCCAGCTTTCTCGAGCAGTTGAGGCGCGCGGTGGCAAACCGCGCCTGTCCGACCTTCGCGATTCAGGTTCCATTGAACAAGACGCTGATGTAGTAATGTTCATCCACCGCGAGGATAAATACAAAGATGATTCGGACAAGCCGAATATTGCCGAAATTTTAATTGAAAAACACCGTAATGGTCCTACCGGGAAAGTTGAACTTTATTTTGACGACAAAAAAGCAACCTTTCTTTCCATAGACAAGACCGGTATGAAGGACTTCGCCGATGATGAAACATTTTAAATTATTCAATTCTTATCTATTGTCTAATTCGAGCGAATTAGACAATAGGTGATATGATGAATATATAAAATAAAACTGTATTAATTTATAACAAAATGAATGATTCGACGAAAAAATTAACCGAGTATTTCACTAAATTTCCCGGCATTGGTTCTCGCCAAGCAAGGCGCTTTGTTTATTTTCTGCTTTCTCAAAAAAAAGAGTTTGTTACGGGTTTTGTAGCGTCGCTCTCAGATATTAAGGAGTCGATTAAACAATGCGCGTCATGTTACAGATTTTTTGAAGGAAGTTCTTCTCTGTGCGATATATGCGAAAGTAAAATTACTGATACCTCAACTCTCATGATCGTTGAAAAAGACATTGATTTTGAAAATATCAAAAAAAGCGGAATCTACCACGGTCGTTATTTTATTTTAGGCGGGCTTTTGTCAATCTTGGAAAAAACCCCTATGGAAAAAATAAGAATTCGCGAATTAGTAAAAGAAATAGGGAAACAAGTCGTTTCTTCCGGCTTGAAGGAAGTTATTATAGCTCTTTCTGCAAATCTGGAGGGCGACAACACTTATCAATACATTAAAAAAACCATAGAACCGTTAAAAGAAAAGCATAAATTGAAAATTTCTTCATTGGGTCGCGGACTCTCCACCGGTCTTGAGCTTGAGTACTCGGATGGCGAAACACTCGGCAATGCGCTTAAAAATAGGAATTGAAACGATGTACACTATAATAACGCTGTTACATTATTATAGTGTACAATACAAAATAAATTAAATTAGCTTTTGAAAAAACCACCCTTGAGTCTCTTGGGTGGTTTTTCGTTTTTCATTTTTAATTTATCCCCGTTATTTCTACTGCCATAAACGGTTGTCTGTGTCCTCGAGTCTTCTTGTACCTGCTTTTTGCTTTGTATTTCACCACGATAACTTTTTTCCCCTTCCCCTCTTCTTTTAATACCGCCTTAACTGATTTGCCCGCAAGATAAGGCATTCCAACTTCCGTATCTTTACCATCGTCGGAAAGAAGCACTTTGTCAAAGATAATTACATCACCAACCTTAAGACCGGCCTTTATTTTCTCTATTTTTATTTTATCTCCCTTTTCTACTGCGTATTGTTTTCCGCCGGTTTCAATAATTATGAATTTCATCCAAATTAGAAATTAGATTAATAGATTTTTTTGACCATTTCCAACCCGTTTACCGATTAGGCAAAACAAGTAATTTTCCAATTCTATATAAAAACTAATAAATTGCAAGTCGTTTACATAAACAACTTTTTAGTATATTATCTAGCTAGAAACTAATCGCCTGTTTCCCCCGACGTTAAAACCGTACCACGGTTTTCCCCAACCCCCTGAACGGTTGCGTCGGGTCTTTGGGTCGCGCTGTTTTACTACGTTTTGCGCGACCCTTTTTTATGACGAAACATTTTGCACATTTTTGTATTTGACACAAAACATACACATGCTAACTTTTATTTAGCGACGAGATAAGTCGTTTTTTGCTCCTCCTCTATGAGAAGCACCCCGATTGGGGTGTATTTAGAACCGCGCATTCACCTTCTTGTGCGCGGTTCTTTTTAATTTGTTTCGGCTAGCGAGTGCCGAGCACCACTTTTGTTATATCAAAAGTGGTGCTCGGCACTCGCTCACATAGCATTCGAGCGAAGACGAACTATAGGTCTAATATTACCCTGTGGCTTTGCCGCAGGGGTCTATATATTAATTTATTTATACTGTATATATATCACATGCTATCGCCTATAATATGTATACAGTCTAAATTATTTAATTATTAACTTATTTATCCACCGCAATTTCTTGAGAAATTGGTTGATCTAAAAGATAGTCTTCTTCTTCAATTTTGTTGCCTTTTCCTATCGTTATAACTTTTTCAACTTTTCCAGAAAGAAGTTCTAGTCGTTTTTCTGAATCATCATAAGCGCCTTTGACGTTGGATATATGCTTTCCTAATTTAACAAAGCTTTCCGACAGTTTCTTTCCATCCTGTAAAATTCCGCTTAATCTTTTTATAATTTGTCTCGTCTCTTTATTGACAGTAATATCTTTCACCCAGTGTTCAATAACGCTTAAATTTAATTTAAGCGTATTCGGGGATACCAGCTGTATTTTTCTTTTTTGGGCATATTCAACAATGTCGTCTTCTTTCATAGAAAACATAATCTCGTAATAAACAGCTTCTGCTGGTATGTAAAGTAACGCAAAATCTGTTGTGGATTCATCAGGGTTGATATATTTTGATGAAATTGAATCAATTTGTTTTTTTACCTCAGAAATAAAAGTTTGTTTTTTTCGTGTTTTTTCAGCGATACTCGTTTCTTCCGCGTAAGAAACAAAAATCTCAAGAGGAAATTTGGAATCTATCGGCAATAATAAATCGTTTGGCAATTTGATCGCAAAATCTACCGACTTACCATTTTTAAAATAATGCTGTTTAAGAACGCGCTCGCGAGAATATGTTTGCTCCAATAAATATTCTAAGTTGTATTCTCCCCACTGTCCTCTCAATTTTGGAGTTTTAAATATATCCTGGAAAGAAGACATTTTCTCGTTAGAAACCTTAATTGAATCAAAAACATTTCTTAAGTCCCCCTGCATTCTTGTTATAGATTCGGTAAAATTTCCAACCTGTTGGTGCATTGTGCGCGAGGAGGAATCAACGCTTTCTCTGTTTGCCCTTAAGTTTTCGGAAACATCCGATTTAATTTCCCCCAATTGCTTAAGGGTCATATCATTAACATTTTTAAATGTATTTTCAAGCAACTCAATCCTATGAAAAACTTCGTCTTTACCATCGGCGTTCTGTTTCTTTTTCAGAAAAAACCATGAGCAAAAACCACCAGTTATCGCGGCAAGAATTATAAAAATAATAGTATTAGCATCCATTTATATATTTAAGTGCATACATATCCCATGCTATAGCATGGGATATGTATGCACGGTTATTTTGCACTAATTACCATATATTTTACCATAAGCTAAAAAAGGCTTCTATTGTTTTTATCCTTTTTAGGCGCTACGGTTTCTACCGCTTCCCTATAATTGCAATAATCGCATTCTTTACCAGATGCCGGCGGAACATATAGAAGAAGACAATTCTTCAAATCAAGAATAGTTTTTTCAATCCAGTCGCCTTTCCCGCGGTATGGAATAATCTTTATATTGAATTCAAGTTTCCCGTCAAAAGATTCTTTGTCGGTGTTGCCATTGCAGTACACGAAATATCCCGTGTCGGAAACTTTATAGCCATTTTGTCGCAAAAGCCATTGATATATTTCCATCTGCCGTTTGTAGCCGTCTTGCCACGGAGCATCAAGTGTAACCTCACTCTCTTTGCTAGTCGCTTTATAGTCAACGACATGAAGTTCTTTCTTATCGTTTATCCAAACATCATCAATCGCGCCGGTGATTTTTAGATTAGTGGGCTTGTGTAGATATTGCATACCCACAAAATTTTCGCGCCATTTGTCCAAATCGCCGTGCTTAAACGGCTTGGCTAAAATTTTATACTCTGCCATAAGCGGGTGCGGAACACCCTCTGCGCGGTATATATCAAATTCTTTTTTAAGAAGCTTATCAACGGCTACATTAAGGGTAAAAGGAAATCCGGGCGGTCTCCCCACCCCTAAACGCCTGTCCGTATAGAAACAAAAAGGGCATTCAAGAAAAAGATCAATTTTTGAACGGCTTATAGAAAAGGGCTCCCTGCTTTCCGGATTAAATAAATTTCTTATTCTGCGCGAATTATAATATTCAGACATGGATATAGATTTAGTCTAGCACGACAGAATAATATTATGTAGAATATGTAAAGCAGAAAAAATGACATTACAACAAAAAATAAAAGAAGAATTAAAGGATGCCATGCGGGCCAAAGATATTGTTCGGCTCAATGTAATCCGCGGGCTTCTTTCGGCATTTACCAACGAATTGGTAGCTAAAAAAAGAAAACCGAATGAGATACTCGCCGACGGAGACGCAATTCCTGTTATAAATCGTGCCGTAAAACAGCATAAAGACGCCATAGAACAGTTTGAGAAAGGCGGGCGCAAAGACCTGGCGGATAATGAAAAAGACGAGCTTATCCACCTTGAAAAATACCTCCCAGCCCAAATGTCGGAGGACGAGCTAAAACCTCTTATAGAGGCAAAAATAAGGGAATTAGGTGTACAGGACAAGGCGGGCGTCGGAAAGCTTTTGGGTGTGTTAATGAAAGATTTAAAAGGCAAAGCCGACGGAGCTCTGGTTAAAAAGATAATAGACGGAATCATCTCCTAACCATTTACTTTTCTAGAAATATATTATATAAAGTAACCCGGTAAACTCCCACATCCATGTACTGGTGTGGGGGCAGACAGTTCATCGTCTTTTCAATTTCTTTAAATCGGAGGAACTTATGGAAATCGCTATCGTAGCTATGACGGGAGAAAGCGTCTTGGGCCAGAGTTTAGGATGTGTCATTCCTTTAAATCCAAGAATGAGGCTTCACGCGACAAAAAACCTCGCTCTAAAACTCAAGGGCGGAGAAACCGAAGGGCGGGTTGATACGGTGATTGCCTCATCCATACCCATATCTGGAATCAAGGGACCATGTCTCTCAATCGCCTTTCATCTTCCCGGTCTCGGTTTTCTTTCAAAGAAAAGCATGCAGAAGCGGGCGCATATTATCGCCAATTGGGTCAGAAAAGAGTTTGGCGTTGAAAAAATCTACTTTGTCACATACGAATCTCGCCAAGAGCTGGCCCACAGTCTTTGTATCGGCAAAACAGTAATCATGTAAAATGTAAATCCTTTTTTAAGGATAGGGTACATGAAAACAAAAAGTCCCGCAATGCGGGACTTTTTAATTTCCGAGAAATGTTCAATCTAGCCCACTATATAGTGATAAATCTCTGTTGCAAAAAGGGCAACGGTGCTTATTCACACCATTAATCATTTCAAAAACTACTTTGACTTCGTAGTATCTTACTTTTTTACAACAGCTACCGCAACGAAACCACAACAATCCTAATATCCACCGCAAAACCAACACCAGTAAAAATGGAGAGACCATAATAAGAAATGCGGTTTGAGCCTGAACGTCGCCTGGCCCGCTACTGACGATAGTTGCGACTACAATACAAAAAACCACCATAATCATAAACATTACCGGATTGGTAACTGTTTCGAAGATTGGTCCTCGAGTAAACCAGCTTATATTAGAATCAAAGTTTCCCATTTGACACCTCCACGGAACGAAGCTTGATTAGAAATAACTTTTATCTGATTAATTTATACAATATTCAATATAAAAAATCAAATTTTTTCAGGTCAGCAATCATTAACACAATTGCTTGACTAATTAGTTTTTGGTTGTATAATGGACATCAGAATACATTATTGCACAGGAGTTTGATATGACTAAACCATTGCTTAAACTCGACCCTCTTCCTCTAGAAGAGGATATCGCTGATCGCATTTCTTATTTAAGGAGACATCACGGTGCTACATTTTCTGTAGCACGCGCGCAAGCTTTCCGCGAATACGGCATAAAAGACTGGATATTGTACGCATCTAGGATCAGTCAGATTTGTGGGAAGCGAAACACCATGAAAAGAAAAAAGCAAAAAAGTCAACACCCGGGGTTTATCAGGGCCCTGGTTAGCCAAAATCAAAAACATATCAATTCAATCTAAGGTTGATATGCGACGAGGGCACAATTTTGTGCCCTCTTTGTTTTTAAATATATTAAAATGTAAGCATGGAAGAACTTGTTAGGAAACTAATCAATTCAGGATATCTCAAAACCCCGCGAATTATCGAGGCCTTCAAAAAAATAGACCGGGCTGATTTCGTGCCTGAAGAATTTAAAAATCAGGCTTATGTAAACGAACCTATCCCTATTGGTCACGGCCAAACAATTTCCCAACCGCTTACTGTGGCTTTCATGCTTGAACTTTTACAGCCGGAAGAAGGAAATAAAATTTTAGATGTCGGGTCGGGTTCTGGATGGCAAAGCGCTCTTCTTTCTGAAATCGTCGGTAGTAAAGGAGAGGTATACGCCATAGAACTCATACCGGAACTTTCGGCGTTTGGCGAGAAAAATACGGCGCAATATGGCTTTTCTAATTTGAAATTTTTAAGTGGCAGCGCAGAGGAAGGGTTGTTGCAAAAAGCTCCTTTTGACAGAATTATCGCCGCGGCGGAGTGCGAAAAAATTCCTAATGCCTGGAAAAAACAATTGGCAGTCGGCGGCAGAATGGCGGTGCCGGTGCGTCAATCCATATTTCTAATCATTAAAAACGGCGATAACGAATTCACAGAAAAAGAATTTTTTGGTTTTGCTTTCGTTCCTTTCATTAAAAAACCTTAACATTACCCCCGACTAAAAATCTTAATTTTTTTTATTCTATTTTTTGTTTTCCTCCGTTTCACATTTATTCCACCATTCATACGAATTAGGAATATATAGAGGGGTTGAGAAAAAAGCGAAGTTTTTTATTGGACCACTTTGGGCCTGCGTAATGGACTCCGACTCTTGGCGCTTTTTTAATATTTTTCGTATAAACTTTCACTCCCCTGTCTTCAACCCATAGACCCGTTTTTTTGCTGGCTTTTTTATTATTTAATTTTCTGCCAATTTTAAGCGCTTCAGTGAGTTTTCCAGGTCCGTTATAACGGCCCGCGCCCCGTATCAAAATCGCCGCCGGATAATTTTTTTTCCCTATTACTACATTTAGCATTTCATACATACCGTAACAAAGATACACATACCAACGCCCCGCTGATCCAAACATAGGGGTATTTCTTTTCGTTCTACCACGGTTCGCGTGCGACGCCCTGTCATTAAACCCATCATAGAGTTCAACTTCCTTAATCATTAAAGAAATTTCTTTCCCATTTATTTTTCTGACGAGAAATTTACCGAGTAGAGCTTTAGCTATTTTTACGCTGGATTTATTAAAAAATTTTTGGTCTAGAATTTTTTTCACAAACACAGTATAGCCCAAAAGTTTGTTTTAAAGCGTTTTTTATTGTAAATTGAAAATTGTAAACATGCCCCCATTGTCCCTGCCTGTCGGCAGACAGGTAACAGTTAGGAATGTATGTATTTTTCAAAAAATGATATCTTAAAAAAATATGGCCCCATCGTCTAACGGTTAGGACGGAAGCTTCTCAAGCTTCAAATTCGGGTTCGATTCCCGGTGGGGTCAAAAATTATGTAAAGCAGGCAAACTGCTTTAGTTTTTTAGATTTATGAAAGCGCAGTCCCGCTTGGCGGGACGAGCTGGGGTCGCCAAGTACTTATACAGATTTCGAGCAAGGCGAGGAAATATGTTTAGTAACTTGTGACCATATAGATTAAGTACGCAAGGCGTTCATTTTAAACTTACCGCATAAGAACTTTCTATGGGAGTATCCACAAGATATTGACTTTAAACACCAACAAACTATAATTCTCACTGGATAATGTTATCCTTTTTTGCGAGGAAAATACTGTGAGCAACGATAACTCTTCATTTAAAACTACCAGTAATGGATACGGGATTCAACCCATCAATGGTATCACTCCCCCTATGGGTGGTGGAGTGCATGACACATTTCAAGTGGATCAAAATGGTAATATTAATAATGGGCATACAACGGTTGAAATTCCTGGTGGACAGAAAATCAATATTCCCTGGGATAAATAACCTTCTATATAAATAACCCTTGCTATTAAAACTAGACTATGATAATAAATTTTATTATCATAGTTTTCTTTTAATTCAAGCTGTATAAAAATTAGATAATTAGTTTAGAATTACCACAAAATAGAAGTAAAAATTGCTTCTATTTTATCTGATTGTTCTTGATCAACTTGTTTCAAAAAGGCAATTTTCCCTTTGAGTGATTGCCTCTCTTTTTCTAGGTTGTCAGTTTGTAATTTAGATAAACCATACTTGTTAATATCACTTACATAATTAAATAATTCATCGGTATTTCTAAGTGATAATTTCTTGTTTGTGATTAAAACACCATTTACTTCTTTTGCTTCATTCTTTGTAAAAAGCTTTCTTTTGCTAATTTTAACTGTATATCCCTCTTCCTTAATAATTTTCATAATGTCTTTTTCTAGCACAACCACTCTTTTGTTCCCTGAAAAAGAAATATCATCAAAATATCTTGTATAAGTTAAGTAGTTAGATTTTGCTAATCGCATAAGTCTATAATCAAGGTTTGAAAGAGCAAAACTGGCAAGAAAAGGGCTTGTCGGCGCTCCTTGGGGCAACCTATACTCGTAAGTAGTTAAACCGCAAAGAATAATGGCAATTTCTTCACTTAATCCTATATCTAAGAAAATTTGTTGAACCTTTTTATAATGCACGCTTGGAAAAAAATCTTGTATATCAAGATTTAGTAAAAAATCATTTTTTGAATGAACTTTCGCGTTTTCAATAATGGATTTATTTTTTGAAAAACCATAACAGCATGAGGGTAGCTTTATACCTGAAAGTATATTTTTTAAAATAGCTCTTTGTATAATTTTTAACTTATCTTTTGGCGCTCGAATTGGTCTAGGCGTGCCATCTTTCTTTTTTAGCGGTATTTCTATATATAGCAAAGGACAAAGACGGATATGTTTTTGCAAAAAATATTTTTCAAGAGAAAGCATGCGACATAAATCGTCTATCGTGTTTATCTCTCTATGTAAATTTTTATGTGTAATAATTTTCTTCATAAAACAAAACATCGCCCCGTTTTGCAAGGCGATGTGTCCAAAGGTAATGCTGAAGTAATTCCTTAATCAGGTAGAACAATTTCTTGACCCACGGAATTAAAGAAAAAACTCCAGAAAGAATAACCGAGAGACTTTTAACGAAACTCGCAAGAGCTCCAAGCCTCTTATTTACATCTTTCATAAAATTTTGCTCGAAAAAGCCGGCGGTGAACCGCGAACCTTCCCGAAAATTACTTTGATAATCGACCTTTTAAGCTAAATTGCTTCAGCTTAAGTCAGATTATTACTATATAAGAATTAACTGTCATACGGTTATACTATTCGTTTTATGAATTATCAAGCGTAGCCTGATATATCATTCCACGATAAGCACTTTCATTGATATTGAAATGAATTATTTCACAACAATATCTTTTCCGGTGGGGCAGGTTTAGTTCCTGAACTTGGAAATCGCCTTGAGCGATGAATCGGGAAGATTATATTACCAAAGTATACTCATATTATAACATATTTATTTTAGTAAAGAAAGAATTTTTTTTAACAATTATAGTATCCCCTACTGCCCAATCTTAATCCCCGCTCCCATTCTCCTAACCCCCATTCTTACAAATTCAAACACTCCCAAAAGAAGCGCGGTATAAATAATATCCCCCATCAACATATTTCGGAAAAACGGAATGCCGAGTTCATAAGAATACAAAAGTCCGGAAATGCTTTTTTCGTACCATGGAGAAAAAAGCCACACCGCGCCATTGGTAATGAAGAAGAAAAGAAGTGCCGACCCAATAACCGAAAGAAAAACAGGAAAAATTCCGCCGTATTTTCTGCTCACCCAGCTTAAACATCCAATAAGAGCAAAAGAGCTGTAAACACTTAACATTATCTTCCAATCATAAAAACCGATAAATATATCCGAAAGAAAAAGTGTAAATATGGGAAGAATAATTGACCACCGTTTACCGAGATAAATACTGCTCGCAAAAGCAATTGCGGTTATAGGGGTTGCATTAGGAAGATGTGGAAACAAGCGCACCATTACGCCGAATAAAATAAGTATGATAGCGACAAAAAAGAATGCGTTTCTGTTCACTGTGTTTTAGAATTCTGACTTGCTGAAATACCATTCAACCGAGTCGCCGTTTTTTAATTCTAATTTATCCGCACCAATTTGAGGCATAACGGCGTTTACTTTGTACTGCCAGTATTTATCATCCGTGCCGTTTTTGTTTCCATTCATACTTTCAACTAATACGCCGAGCCCCGAATACTCTTTGGTGGAAAGTTTAAGTTGCGGATTTTCGGAATTGAGAGTTTGAAGTATTTTAAGAACTGTTTCTTTTTCAGATATTGAAATGGATTTACTTGAATATAAACCTTCGATTGTGAGAGAGATATTGCTTGTTTGCGTGACTTCTTGATTTATATTATTTTCAGACGGTATTGTTTTGCCTGTATATATAAATATCCCTATCGCAAGAGCAATTACCAATAATCCTATTCCGACAATTTGCCAATTTTGTTTTGAATTCATGTTTTTAATTATTTAATTATTATTAATATGAAGGTGATGATTCTTTTACTCCGCCAAGAACCGCAGAATAACGCGCAAGTGCATACAACAAACTTGAAAGACGGTTGAGATAGACACGAGTTTGGGAAGATACTTTTTGTGATGCCTGTTCACCTAAAACACTGCGTTCGGCTCTGCGCGACACAGACCTGGCGTAATCGAACAGCGCCGAGAGCTTATTGGAACCGGGAATCACAAATGCGTGCGGATTTTCAATCAAAGCTTCAATTTCTCCTATAGCGCGTTCCAATTCTTCTATGTGCGTTTGTAAAATTGATTTTGATGACCCCGCAAGTTCCGCCTGGACAATAAAAAGACATTCCTGAATATTTTTAATTTCCTTTGCCACATCAATCTTCCTTTTTTCGCGCGAAGAAAACGCCCGACAAACACCAAGAAGAGAGTTTAGCTCATCAAGAGTGCCGAGTGCGTCATAAATAGGGCTGTTTTTTGGAAAACACCCCCTTGTTCCTAAAAGCCCGGATATTCCACTGTCTCCCTTGCGAGTATAAAGCACATTATTATGAAGTTACGGTTTCAATCGGGACTATAATATCTATGTCGCAGACACCCCCAACGCAGGCCAGTTCTTTTCTTTGTTCCGTTTCATCGGCGTGTTCGTATGTGACAAGTTTGGCGTAATCTATGTTTGGAAAACTCGCAACAAGTTCATCGTATCTTTTTTTGTCTATTGTTTCGTACGGGGCGAGACGATATATATGGTCAAAGCGCGGCAGAAATGAAAGCCCTCCTATGATATCCCAATTTTTTTGTATCCAATCTACGACGCCTATCCACTCGTCTTCACCAACTGAAATTGTCGCTGAAGGGTTGTGCTCGGTGTAATTGAGCTTCACTACTTTCCAATACTCAAGCTGTTCAAGAGCGGTTAAATCGTCTTTAAAAACAGAACCACCCGGCGCTTCCACGGGAAACTCCAAGACAAAAGTATTCGCGTTCTCCTCCGATTGCCCGACTTCGGGATAATGCGGGACTCCCTGGTCTTTAAGCATTTTAAAAAGCGAGTCGGTCGCGGAGATGCGCACTCTGCGAATATAATATTTTGAATGGCGCGGATGTATGCCGGAGGAGCAGTTGAATGTTTGAGAAACGGTTCCTGAAGGTTTGACTGCGGTAACAGACATTGACGGTTTTATACCAAAACGTTTTGCATATAAAATGTTAGTTTTTATTGCGGTATCGCGCATGGCGCGCAGAGTTTCCGGTTTGCGCGCGACCTCGCTGTCCCATTGGCCCGTTACCGATACGCCGAGCAACCGTTCTTCCTCGCAGTGTTTTGTCCATGCTTTTGAAATGTATTTGAATTTTGTGAGCATTGACTGATATGTTCCAAGAAGCGTGGCGAGCCGTGCCTTGCGCACAAGACTTTCTTGCGTGTCTTCCGCGCGGGCAATAATTTCAGAAAGATTACAAAATTGTTTTGATTGCAAAATAATTTCGCCGCACGGGTTCATTCCGACCGGACCTTGTACGACGCCGTCATCACCAATAAAGCCAATTTTTTTGAAATATGTCGCGCGACGTTTGGGCATAGTTTTACCCAATGCTTCACGATTAAAAATGCCGCGTTCACCCGAATTGCTTTTCATGAGAGCCACCCACTCCTCCATAAGTTCCGTATTGGAAGGTTTTGCCTCATATACCGCAGAGTTGTTGGCAACCGAGCGGTACGGTTCCGTTAAGAAAAATTGGCCTTTTTTCGCGTCGCGCAACTCCGCGTCATCAAGGTCTGAAAGCGATATCATTGCGGTGCGCCGCACACCACCCGCCACGACAGCTTCGCCGATTTTACAGATGATGTCATGAGCGTCTATGCTCCGCAAACGTCGTCCTTGGCGACGCAATATTTTCTCGCGCACAAATTCTAACAACGAGCGAAGTAGCTCTGGTCCCGATGATTTACCCCCCATAACTTTGAGTCGCGCGCCGGCAGGACGGATAAGAGAGAAATTAAACTCAATATCTTTGCCGGCATACCAAGTCTTTAATCCTAAAACAAGAGCGTCGCACCAACCTTCTTTGTCATCCGCGATGGTATGCGCCGGCAGTTTCTTTTTTGTTTGTTTCTGTATTTGCGGCAACTGTTCTATGTTCTGACTTTCAACCGTAAACCCGATACCGCACCCTTGCATTGAGAGATACATTATTTCAGCGAAGTCCTCAAGTTTCGTCGGGGCGATGAAAGAGCAATTGTACGCGCAAGTATTACATCTCCGCGCCGGTTCTCCAGCAAATTGCATGAGTCGCATTGACGGCATAACTTCTTGTTGAAGAATTGCACCCTGCAATTCTACGTACTCTTCCTCGGAGAGTTTCTCACCCACATTTTCTTTCATGAATGACATATATCGGTCAACGGTCTCAACCCATGTCTCACGCCTATTATCTTTCTCAATCCAGCGCGCGTATGTTCGCAGGTAAACGAATTCGCCTAAAGAGTTACCTTCAAAATATTTTTTACTTTCGGCAACAAGCGCGCGCACATGTTCAGGAATATCACCGCGCTCCTCTCGTTTTTTTGCGTGTTCGGCTCGATAAAGGATATACGCTTTGGCTGTCCTCGGAAATTTATGAAGCATGAGCCCCGATTCCACTAAGTCCTGTACTCCTTCGACTGTCGGAACAAACAAAGAATCATTTTCTTTTTGCGCAAGCAACTTTTTTGAGATATCTTCCGCTATTTTTTCCGGCGCGCCGCTCTTAAATTCTTTTACTGCGTACATCGCCTTCTCTATGGCGCGGACAATTTTATTTACATCAAAAGTAACCTTAGAACCGTCCCTCTTTTTAATCATAGTAAGAACCGACGTATGTGCGGGAGATTTTTTCATTGCGCATTTATAATTATATTGATAATTATAAATATAATATCATATTGATAAGTATCTGACGGTAAAGAAAAATCTGGGGAAAAGAAACTTTGAAACGAAAAATGATATTTGGCAAGCATATGCCTGATAACACTAACACCTGCCGTGTTTTTTCCGCCCCAAGCGAAAAAAATAACTTTATCTCAAATGTTTTAAGCTCGTAGAAGGTTGACAAACAATAATAGTTGTTCTCAATTAGGCAGTTATAAAAAATAACCGTTTTGTCCAAGCGGTTATTTTCTCAACTACCGAATTCAATATACTTTAACCCTCGTACTGAATAAAAAAATGAATTAAAAATGTTTTAAAGCAGTGATTCCGTTGAAGGTGGCGGTTGCTTCCGCCAACTTTTCGCGCCAATCGGGTATTTCAAAATTAAGGTCCTCAATATCTTTTCCTTCTTCCCGATAGGCCTTCTCCGTGTCCGTAATTAGAGGACTATGATGAAAATATCCCGACCTCTCTCCTTTAATATATTTTGTCACCACACCCTGCATTTTTTCGGTACGCGATTTATTTTGACTAACTTGTCTTTCGGCAGGCGGGCTAGAATCATGTTTTAATTTTTCTCCGTCAATCGGTGTCATGTTTTTTCTGTGGTTACCTTCTTTTCCACTCCATATCCTGTCTCACGAGTAATTTTTCTTTTTTCTCCGGCTCGGACATAATTTCTTCAACAATGCGTTCCATGCGCATTGACTGAGAACCCTTTACTAAAATAGCATCGCCTTTTTCTATTACTCCTTCTATAAATTTTCCCGCTCTTATCGCATCTTCAAATTGGAATATATTTTTTTCTGGCAGTCCGAAGTAAAGCGCGCCTTCTGCGATTCCGCGCGCGCGAATTCCGACTGTTACTAAAATATTACACACACCCGCCGAGCGTTCGCCGATTTTTTTATGTTCTTCTTCCGAATTTCTGCCCAGCTCCAGCATGTCGCCAAGTACCGCTATTTTTCTATTGGAAACGCGCAATTCTTTCAAAACCCTAAGTGCTTCTTCTGTCGCTATAGGCGAAGAATTATATGTATCGTCAATGATAATCGTATTTTTTATTCCTTTAATTATACGTAGGCGTCCCGGCGGAGATTTATGTTTATTAAGAGCCTCAATTCCTTCCACAATATTTATTCCGCATTCGCATCCGACTAGAAGTGCCGGGAGCGTCGCATACACGGAAGTATTACCGAGCACTCCTTCTAGGCGCACAGGTATGATATTCCCTTCGTACTCTATTTTGTATGTTATTCCCAAGGGAACGCCGACATCGTCATACATAATCTTTGAATTAGAAGAGACAATGGTTGCGTTTTCTTTAAATCCGTATGATATGGCGCGGGCTTTTGTTTTTGTTTTAAACGACAGAGAGTCTTCATCGTCCCGGTTGACGATAAGAACCCCCTTTTCTTTCAACGTTTCCGCTATTTTTCCATCCTCTTTGATGAGCTCGTCGCGATTTTTAAAAAACTCAATATGTACAGGAACATACCCAAAACTAGTAATTACAGAAATATCTGGTTTAAGCCACGAAACAATGCACGCGATATCGTTCGGCCTGTCAGCGCCAACCTCAAGAACAAGATAGCGCGGGTATTTTTTATTAAAAACAACGAGTTGTAATGCGTGTACGATATTAAATAACCACTTAACGGGATTTTCCCAGGCATTTTCCAGGCCGAGTATGGCTAGAGGAATGCCGATTTCGCTGTTATAACTTTTCTCGCTTTTCCAGACTAAAAGAGAGCTGTTTAAAACAGTGTAAATCGCATCTTTTGTTGAAGTCTTGCCAACACTACCAGCTACGGCAATTATTTTTGGCTTGTATTTTCTAAGCGTTATGCGCGCAAGAAGAGTGAGTAACGCAATAAGAATATATTTTAGTATTTGTTTTAACATAATGATTTAAGTTTATGGATTATAAACTAGTTTCATCTATCCGGCGGAATCTCGTAATAATTAAGAAGGAACTTTGTCAGGCGAATAAAAGGATAAGTGAGAGTATGAGAAGCAAAAGAAACTCCTCTGGGATTCACTGTGTAAAGAAACACGAGAAATTGCGGGTCATACGCCGGGAAATAACCAAAGAATGAATGAAGAAATTGATCTTTATAATATCCCTTTCCATTTTCTTCCGAAATCTGGGCGGTTCCGGTTTTAGCGGCTACGCTATATTCCGGAATTTTAACAGTCCCCCCCAAAAGTGCATTGTCTACGACCAAAACTAACATTCTGGTAATTTCTTCGGATGCTTTATTAGAAATTATTTGTTCTCCTTCTGTAGTATACGATGGTTTTCGAGAAAATCCGCCTCTATAATCAATGGAGTCTATAAGATGCGGTTCTATTAATTTTCCACCATTGGCAAGAACAGAAAGCGCGCGCACGGTTCCGATCGGCGTCATGGCGATACCTTGCCCGAATGATGCCGTCGCATATTCAATATCTCTGTCGCTTTCCAAATTTTTAACCAGTCCGGAAATTTCGCCAGGAAGATCAATTCCCGTTTCAATACCTAGTCCGTAATTAAGCATATAGTCGCGGAATTTTTCACGGCCTAATTTTTGCTGGACATATACCATGCCGGTATTGAGTGATTGATTCAGCACTTCTTGCATTGGCACAGTACCCCTGCCCTTGCCGTCAAAATTACTTATTTTTGCATTATTTAAAACGACAAATCCGCTGTCGTAATAAGTAGTCTTAGCGGTTATAACTCCCGCATCAAGCCCCGCCGCCATGGTGAGTGGTTTTATAATTGAACCCATTTCATAAACATTTTCAACCAAGGGATTATTTAAGAGTGAATTGCTTTTTACCGCGCGCACATTGTTTGGGTCAAAGCCGGGTAAAACTTCCATGGCGTAAATCGCGCCGGTTTTTGGATTGATGATTATACCGCCGGCAAGATCGGAACTGAAATCTTTTAGTACCCCCTTGAGTTCTTCGTGGAGCGCCCTTTCTACTTCCGGTTCAATAGTGAGAATAATATCGCCTTCGCGTTTGTTTTCGTTAAATATACCCCTACCCAAATCGGAAAATACTTCCGCGAAAAAATTTATATACAAATTGTTTTCTTGGCGTGACAGGATATCTTCGTAATATCGCTCAATGCCGTAACGGCCCTGAAATTTATTATCATTATTGTAGCCGACAAAACCGATAATGCGCGCCGCCGTTTCGCCCCCCGGGTAAAAACGCCACTTTTCTTTTTGAATACTTACCCCGGAAAATTTAAGCGCGGTTATTTTATCCGCCTCTTCTTTTCCGACACGGTGCGCAATTTCTTCGTATGGGTCTTTTTTCTTTCCCGTTTTTTCCAGGAATTCATCAAGGTTAATCGGCGTTATGGTATTTATGCTTTCATATATTTTTTCAGGATTATCTATTTTTGAAGGATTAATAGAAACGATGTATCCGGAATTAAGCGTCGCGGCAGACGCAAGCTCTCCCCCTTTTTCCTTAAAAAAAATCGCCCCGCGCTCGAAAATGCGCGCCAAGGGCGTAGCGTATTGTCTGTCTGCCAATTCGCTATACTCGCTTCCGTGAATTATCTGGATATAAAAAAGTCTTGATATGATAATCAAGACAAAAAGCGCTATAAAAAGAGATAGAAACCTAATTCGGGATATGCCATCAAATTTCATCGCCGCGGAATGAAAGTGCTTTCACGCTTCCCTTGCGGGAAATAAATATTTGATCGGTTGCTTCCTGAAAACCGAGCTCTTTTGATTTATTTAAAGTAATACCGCTTGCCAATTTTAAATATTCCACCTCAAGCGTTCCGATGGCGTTTTTATAATCTCTCATATCGACTTCAAGCTGTTTTTTTTCCACAAACGTAAAAATGATTGAGCCGACAAGATAACTGTAAATTATAAACATAAACGCAAGCGATCCCGCAAGTCCTAAAAATAGGCTTTTTCTGGAATTATTGCCGATAAATTCGTTATTGAGTTGTAAAATTTGTTCTGTCATATTGTTTATAATTTCTGTGCTATTCGTAATTTGGCACTACGAGCGCGCGGGTTTTTAATAATTTCACTTTCTTCGGGGATAATTGGTTTTTTTGTTAAAATTGTGAGTATCCCTTCTTTTTCTTTTTCTTTAAAAAATTGTTTAACGATTCTATCTTCCAAACTATGAAATGCTATGACCGCGATTTTTCCTTTCGGCGCGAGGGCATCAGTTCCGTTAACGAGACCGTCTTTGAGCGCGCCTAGCTCGTCATTCACCGCGATACGAATGGCTTGAAATGTTTTCGTTGCCGGATGAATCCGTCCTCTTCTATACCATCCCGGTACTGCGCTTTTTATTATTTCCGCAAGTACTCCAGACGTTTTAATTTTTCCGTCCTTTCTCGCATTTACGATGGCTCTTGCAATGCGACCAGCAAATTTTTCTTCGCCATAATGAAAAATTATTTCTTTTAAATTATTTTCTTCCCACTCGTTCACGATTTCGTAAGCAGTAAAAATATATCTTTTTTTATTTTTACCAAACGTCATACCAAGCGGTTCATCGCGAAGAAAAGAAAATCCTCTTTTTGACGATTCAATTTGGTAAGAACTTAATCCGAGATCAAATAAAATTTTGTTCACCCGCGAGATTTTTTTTCTCTTAAGCGCGCTGTTCAAATTTCTGAAATTTTCACGCACGAGAATTTTTTTGCCGGGTATATTTTTTATTTTTTTTCTAACCCGCAAAATCGCCTCTTCGTCTAGGTCGAGTCCGATGAACGTTCCCTTGGGGCCTATGGCCCCAAGAAGCGCCCCCGCGTGCCCACCACCGCCAACCGTACCGTCTAAAACGGTCTCTCCGCGCTTGGGATTAAGTCCTTCCATTACTTCATGTAAAAGAACAGGAATATGCATGATTTTCTTAGCGAGCAAAGCGATTTTAGAAAAACATAGTCGTCATACTCCTTATTTTTCTAAACCGCTCCTATCTCCCCCAATTTTTCCGCCATATCGTCCGCCCCTTTGCCGATATTGGCTTTGTATTTCTGCCAACTTTTCTCGTTCCAAATTTCAATACGACCGTAAACGCCGGCAATGACGACCTTTTGCTTTAATTCCGCGAACTCTTTAAGAGAATCGGGAATAAGCACGCGACCGAGCAAATCAACCTCGGTTTCATAAGCGCTTGCCAGCATAAAGCGCGAAAACCCTCGCGTGTCTCCGCGTCCGAGCGAGAGCTCGGATAGTTTTTGGGCGAGTTTTTCCCATTGAGGCATGGTGTACACAAAAAGGCATTTATCAAGCCCGTTGGTGATGACCACCTTTTTTCCAACCTCGCGGCGGAATTTGGCGGGCAACGATACCCTTTTTTTATCGTCCAATGTATGGACATACTCGCCTATTAGCATACAAATAACTTTTTCCGCTCTGGCAAAAAAGCGGGCGTGGCGATGTGGGGCTAGCTTTCTAAATTTTCCACTTCATTCCACTGCTTCCCATTATATTCCACTTACTGCCATTGTATAGTAAAAGTTATCCACATGGGGCAGGAGTTAGTTTATTAGGAGATAGGATTAGAAAAAATACCGGTGGTTTATCCGTAAACCAAACGGGCAGTCCTTCTAGGACTACCCGTTTTTATTTATCTAATTTTCTATTTTCTATCAACCAACCCTTAAAGCCACGTTAAAGAACTGATATGTGGCTTTTTTATTTTTCAAACTATTCCTTATGGTACCATTCGTGCGAATAGGATAATAAGAATATTTCTAGATTTTTTAAAGCTATCTTCCTAACTCCTATCAGCTAATTCCTGTTTAATCCCTCGGCTTCATTGTCGGGAACAAAATAACTTCTTTTATATTTTTTGAATCAGTAAGAAGCATTACTAGCCGGTCAACTCCCATGCCGACACCGCCAGCTGGAGGCATACCGTATTCCATTGCCTCAATATACTCTTCATCGGACGGAGAAATATCTTTCTCTCCCCCCCTTCTCCTTTTTTCTTGTTCATCGTATCGCTCACGCTGGTCAATAGGATCGTTTAATTCGGAGAAGGCGTTTACCAATTCAATTCCGCCAGCTATCAACTGGAAACGGTCAATAAAATTTTTATCATTTTCTTTTCTTTTGGCGAACGGAGAAAATGCCACGGGGTAATCGGTTATAAATGTCGGCTGTATCAAACGCGGACGGCAAACTTTTTTAAAAATGTTATCCATTATCTTTTCCAGTGAATCGGTTGGTTTCAATTCTACGGCGAGCTGGTTTGCCTTATGCGTCAATTCTTGCCGTGTCGCGTCGCCCGGGTGCGAAATCAGGGCGTAGCGTTTTAGGAGGTCAAAAAATGTAATACGGGTGAATTTTTTGGAAAAATCAACCGTGTTTCCGTCGTACTGCGCAATTCCCTTTGGAAATATTTTTTTTACAACAGCACGAAGCATTTTTTCCGCGAATTCCATTTGTTTTGTCGCGTCGCTGTAGGCCTCATAATATTCAAGCATGGTAAATTCAGGATTATGAGTAACATCAATGCCTTCATTTCTGAAGTTTCGGGAAAGTTCGTATACTTTTGAAAATCCGCCCACCAAGAGTTTTTTCAGATAAAGTTCCGGCGCGATACGAAGATATAAATCCATACCGAGCGCTTGATGGTGCGTTTTGAACGGCTCTGCCAGGGCACCCCCCGGTAGAGTCTGAAGAATCGGCGTCTCAACTTCAAGAAAATTTTCTTTGTTCAAATACTCGCGAAGCGAAGCAATGATGGAGGCGCGTGTGACAAACCGAACCCTTATTTCCGGAGACATTAATGTGTCCAGATAGCGTTTTCTGAACCTTTCTTCAATATCCTGAAGCCCGTGCCATTTGTCGGGTAAGGGGCGCAAACTTTTAGCAAGCATTTTCCATTCACGGACAAGAATTGTTTTTTCTTTCCGCTTTGTCATAAAAAGCATTCCGCGAACTTCTACAAAATCACCTATATCAACCGTATTTTCAAAAAGAGAAAATGTTTTCTCGTCCATTTCGTCTTTTTTCAGAAGGCCTTGAAAAGTTCCCGTACCGTCAAAAAAATTAAAAAATACGAGTGCTCCTTGCCCGCGAAGCGCAGTAACGCGCCCGACGAGAGAAATCCCCTTCTTCTTTTTTGAAAGTTTTGGAAATGAAGTGCTTGCTTCAAAAAGCGTCGTGTCGCATTCTGTCTCAATGGGATAAGCGTTCATCTCTCTCCCCTTAAGTATTTCTAATTTTTTCAAACGCTCGCTCCGCAGTTCTTCTAATGAAGCCATCGGGTTAGTTGTTAGTTAATAGTTTTTAGTTATTAGGAATTGAGTGAAAAAAAACGGGAAATTAAAAATTGGAATTACTCGATTTCAACGATAGTATATTCGACTATTCCTTTAGGGCTTTTGAAGGTC
Source organism: uncultured Candidatus Saccharibacteria bacterium (assembly GCA_964364185.1). Classification (GTDB taxonomy): domain Bacteria; phylum Patescibacteriota; class Minisyncoccia; order Phycocordibacterales; family VMEP01; genus JAUYLU01. Next base: position 20,079 of record CAYIKU010000001.1, on the reverse strand, counting down.
GCCATATCTCCTTTTTTCTTACCGTATAAAGCCATACCCAAAGGCGAAGTATTGGAAATTTTACCGGAAGCCATATCCACTTCTTCGGAACCGACAATTTGAAATTTTTGATTTCCGGAACCGCCCCTTTTTTCCACCACTACTGTTGAACCGACTTCAACCGCATTTGAATGGTGCTTGGAAACAGTTACCGCTCCCTTCAAAATTTGTTCAAGTTTAGTGATGCGTTCTTCAATCCCCGCCTGGTCTTCGCGCGCTTGAATATATTCGGCGTTTTCCGAAAGGTCTCCCAATGATTTAGCGAATTCCAAACCATCAGCAACCTCCTTGCGCCTTACTGTTTTTAGATGTACCAATTCTTTCTCCAATTCTTTTCGTTTTTCCGCGCTTAAGTATTCCATCCTGTTAGAAGTTCATATAACTTGTTTAATTTTAATAAATTTTCAATCGCGAAACACCCTACGGTTTCATTCGCGGTATCTTTCCCTTAATCTTAAACTTCTAACGGGACAAGTTTCATTAGAAGTTTATAAAACGAAACCGTAGTGGAAAAAGTATAGCATTTTATAGTGCTTCGTAAAGTGTTTGACAAATTAGAATTGATTTGTTATAAATAAATCAGTTAAGTTCTCCGCAAATAACCCTTCAACTGCCGTTGAAGGAGATATCATCATGTTGAAGAATATTTGGTTAATAAACACTGGTATTTTTGCAACGCAATTGATTGTGTTGATATTCACACTTATGCTTACTGAAAACCTTGTATATGCGGGATTTTCTGCTTATGTTGTCGCCTCTATCACAGCGGTCGTCATGGTTTTA
>CAYIKU010000001.1:0-19157 GCA_964364185.1 uncultured Candidatus Saccharibacteria bacterium | reverse complement strand
AAGATACGTCCTTGGACTTATTCGGGGTAGCCATGCTTCGAGGCATGTTCTGGCCACTTTTCGTGGTAGTCATTTTTCTTTCTGAATAATTGTTTCATAAATTGATCATCCGCCGAGGAGCTATCGCTTCTTGGCGGATTTTTTATTTATATGTATGAACTACTCACTACCCACTACAAACTACTGACTTACCCCAAGATATTCCGGCGTGTTTGCGACCATCCAATCCAGAAGTCCGCGCATCACATAAACACCGCCTAAAGTATTTCCCCGCGGACCGCGTTCCATGACCACGGTAAAAGCATAGCGCGGATTTTCATACGGGAAAAATCCCGTTATCCAAGAATTAACCAATTCTTTGGAAACGCCTAGTTCCGCCGTGCCGGTTTTGGCGGCAATGTTGACTTCCCACATATCAAGTCCCTTGGCGGTTCCTTCTGTCACCCCAAGACGCATTCCTTCGCGGACGATATTGAAAAAATTTTTATTGATATCTATTTTTTCGGCTTCAACGGGCACTTTTTTATCAACATGGGGAACTAAAAGTTCCCCCCCGTTAGCAATAGCCGCAATGGAGCGTGTCATTTGAATTGGCGTAACTTGAAAACCGTATTGCCCTATGGCTGTATGGTAAGTATTTCCTAAAAACCATTTTTCCCCATTAAAGTTTTCCGCCTTCCACGCGGGATTCGGTATTATTCCTTCCATCTCGCCAGGCAAATCTATCCCCGTCTCGGTACCTAATCCAAAAAGTCGCGCGTATTTTTCAATTTTTTCAATTCCCAGCCCGGGCTGGTCTTGGTATCCCCCGCCGATTGCATAAAAATAAACATCGGACGAAACTGCTATCGCGTGTCTCATATCTACTAAGCCGTGCGCTTTCCAATCTTTAAACACGGAATATTTCTCCGGGAAATACGGGTTAGGAATTGAAATTGAGCCCGTAGAAAGTATTTCTTTAAATGGAGTAATAATTCCTTCAGTAAGTGCGCCTATTGCAAGATATGGTTTTACTATTGAACCCGGTGTATAGAGCCCCGATACCGCGCGGTTTAAAAACGGCTTTCTCTTGTCGGAAATAAACGCGTTAATGGCTTTAATATTTCTGCCGTCGGAAAGCAGATTAGAATCATACTCGGGATAGCTCACGATAGCTAGAATCTCCCCGTTTTTTACATCCATAATGATACCGGCGCCACTTTTAAATCTGACAGAGTATGCCAAATCAGAAATTAATTTATAAAATTTTTCCTGAACGCGCGAATCAATGGAAAGAGTGAGATTTTGCCCATTTTTCGGCGGTTTAATTAAACCCTCGGAAACCGTCTCGCCCTTCGCGTCGGTTTCTATAAGTCTTGACCCGTTTTCTCCTTTCAAAAATTCATTATAAAAACTTTCTATACCATCGCGCCCGAAAATTTCCTTCTGCCAATAATTACCACTCTCATCGGCTCTCGGGTGGCTGACATACCCCAAAAGATTAGCGAGTCCGGCGGTATTTTTATACGCCCGATAGTAAAATGTATTTTGTTCTTTGTCTCCCTTGTTCCATGCCAACTCGACTTGATTGCGGTCATAAATAACGCCCCTGTCGCCGAAAATTGGAATTTCAAACAGACGATTATTTTCGCTTTTTTGTCTAAAATTCTCCCCCTCTACCACCTGAAGAAAAAAGATTTTTCCTAAAAAAACAAGAAGCGTCAGAAAAAAAAATCCACCGAGAATAAATACGGTTGATTTGGAGATGGGTCTTTCCAACCGCCCCTCAAATTGTTGAATGTTAAACTCGGGGCTGTTGCGCGAATCGAGAAAAATCTCGTCTGGCGCGATTTCGTGATTAAAATTTTTTTTCTTGCGCAACATTCTATTCAGTATAAAAGAGACGCCGTTCTCGCAATCGCTCTACCGTAAAATAAATAATTAGCGCGGTAATTGTAAGCGCGAACGGCAGGCCCAAAATACGGAGTACTCCGCCGCCGTACAATAGATCGAAAAAAAACATAACTACCACATATTCATAAAAATATTTGAATTTAAAAAGAAAGAAAACACCCACTACAAGCGGTATCCAAAAGGGAAGCGCGAAAATGGAAAAAATAAGAAATAGGTCTGAAAAAACGCGTGTATATGGCATGTTTTAGTATATTATAGAGTAAGAAAAAATAATTTTTTTTGAATATTTCGTGATTATATCACGGGAAAGAAAGGGCGAGTAGGAGTAGTGTTAGTCTATCCCCTTTCCCATGCTTTTGAGCGTTCAGTTACTATTAAATAAGCTAATTCATAAGCTTAAATTTAAGTGTCTACATATCCCATGCTATAGCATGGGATATGTAGACACTATTATTTTTTTTATTTTACTATCTTAAATTCAATTGTTCCAAAAAGGATGACCACTCCCATTATCCTCTAAACAATCAGGGGAATCTTTGCCAATAATGCAAATTATCTTTGCTGTAATTATCACCAATATAGTTAAGGGCTAGTAGCGTTAAAATACCAATAAGCAAAATAAAGGCAAAAGTTATTATTATATCTTTTATCTTTTTTATATTGTTTTGATTATTTTACTTTACTAAACGGAAAAAATGAAAAATAATATTATTGCTAATAATCCGACAGAATATAAAAGTACTTCCATCCCGATTCGCATTTTTAGTAAAACACAAAATGGCCCTTGGGGTTTGGAGTACTGAGCTAATAAGAAATATTGCTAGAGTTTTTCATCCCCCCTATTTTCCCGTTTCTATTTCCACAAAACGAAGCGACTGGAACGATACTGGGGCTGACACGAGAATCACCATGAATGGATCGCGCGCGTCCTCAATTATTTTTTCAACATACCCGAGTACGGAATGTTCAAGTGCTGGAGCTGTCACAGCGTCCCCTTCTATTACTGGGATAGCTTTAGGTAAAACTCCCTCAAAACTTCCCCCCCCGCGCCCTATGAGTTTAATGGAAGTATCATTAACACCCACGCGCGCGTCGAATTCTCGCCTAGGGGTCGAAAAAAGCGACACCAGAGAAGTATCAGCGTACACTTTTTCCACCGTTCCCAAAAGAGTGTTTCCGTTCGCGAATACGCGGCTTCCGGGACGAACTCCGAGTTTAACGCCCGCATCAACAATAAGAGTATCGTAGGGAGAACGACTTGGACGAGTGAGAACTTGCGCAAGAAGAAGTTGCCTTTTCCCTTTTCTATCTAAAATTTCCTTAAGAGTGTCGTTTTCCTGCAATATTAACCTTTCTTCTTTCAGATCCGCGTCGCGATCGCTTAATTCCCGTTTCAGTATTTCGTTTTCAGCCCAAAGATTGGAATTCTCTTTAAACGCCGCGCGATAAGCATCTATGTTTTTTACAACAATGCTTTCGGGACCGGATAACGAGAGAAAAAGAAACGAAAGCTTTCCCGCCAAGCGATCGAGGGATGACGGCACAAAAAATAAAAATGAAAAAACGAGCGCAATTATTAAAAAGGGAATAAGAAGCCATTCGGCCTTGTTTTCTATTTTTTTATCTCGGCGGTAAATCATCTTGGGAATCAATTAGCACATTACGATGAGTATCCATATCTTCGAGAATTATTCCGGTGCCGCGCGCCACAGCGCTAAGCGGATCTTCGGCTATATAGACCGGGATTTTAAGCGTGTTTTTTAAATGCTCGGCCAAACCTTGAATTAGCGCTCCTCCGCCGACAAGCACTGTACCTCGGTGCATTATGTCTGAAAGAATTTCCGGTGGGGTGTCTTCCAGCACTTCTTTAATTGAATCGACAATATTTCCGATTGACTGCGCGATGGATTCGCGGATGTCGGAATCAGTGATTATAACTTCACGCGGAAGACCCGTAATCAAGTCGCGCCCTTTGACGGACGCTTCCATGTGGCTGTTCGGTATTACCGAGCCGATGGCAATTTTGACGCTTTCGGCCGTTTTTTCTCCGATTAAAATTTTAAATTCATCGCGAAGATAAGAAATAATATCTTGATTAAGGCGGTCGCCGGCAACTCTTAAATTTTTTGAACGAACAATGCCAGCAAGCGATATAACGGCAATGTCGGTAGTGCCACCGCCGATATCTATAATCATAGAGCCGACAGGATCTTTGGTTGGAAGCCTGATACCGATAGCGGCGGCCATCGGTTCTTCTACAATATGTACTTCCCTCGCGCCGGCGTTTCGCGTCGCGTCATAAACGGCGCGCGTTTCCACATTTGTAATGCCGGACGGAACGCCCACCACCACGCGCGGTTTTATGAATTTAGGCGACATTTTACCCGCTTTATTTATTAAGTAAGAAAGCATTTCTTCCGTAACTTCAAAATCGGAAATGACGCCGTCTACCAGAGGACGCAGAGCAACGATATGCGAGGGCGTGCGCCCGAGCATCTCTCGCGCCTCGACTCCGACCGCTACCACTCGGCCAGTTTTTTGATTAATGGCAACAACTGACGGCTCGTTGATGACAATGCCATGCCCGCGCAAATAAACCAGCGTGTTGGCAGTTCCCAAATCTATCCCAATATCATTTGAAAAAAGTGAATAAAATTTATCAAGCATGCGATTGATTTTTAACCTGATTGCCAGTAGGTAAAAATAGTAAATAAGAAAATCACCCTATCTTTTATTTATAAAATTTATCAATTCTCCCTCACTAACTATGCGTACTTCTTTTTCTTCCCGTTCTTTTACCTCAACTCCTCCCGCTAAAATACTTTTCTCACTTATTACCGCACGATACGGAATCCCTATTAAATCCGCGTCGGCAAATTTTTCTCCCGCGCTTATGTCTTTTCTTTCATCATAGAGTACCGTAAGCCCCCTTTTTTGCAAGCATTCATAAGTCCTTTTCGCCGCCGCGCCGACTAGATTGTCTTCTTTTGATAAATCAATTAAATGAATCATAAAAGGAGCTACTTCTTTGGGCCATATGATTCCGCGCTCGTCGGAAAGCGCCTCCACTATCGCTCCCATTACGCGCCCGAGCCCTATTCCGTAACATCCCATTGTTACCGGTTTGTTATTTCCTTCCTTGTCCTTAAAAACAAGATTAAATGGCTCTGAAAACTTGGTTTTCAGCTTGAAAATGTTGCCAACCTCAATGGAAGTCTTTTCCTTGAGATCGGTTGACCCGCAGTTTGGACATGAGGTTTGCTCGCTTATAATTTCTTTATTCACGGCGATTTTGCATTTGTCGCAAGCATAAATAGTGTCCTCGCCGGCGGGTGTTATTGTTTGAAATTCATGCGAGTATTTTGAAAAACTGCCGCCCAAGGCAAGGGTAAGATAAGTCAGCGCGCCAATCCCCGCCCGGTCAAAAATATTTTTATATGAATTCTTCATTACATCGTAATAGCGCGCCAAATCGGCCTCGTTTTCATGAAAAGAATAAAGGTCTTTCATTAGAAATTCGCGTCCGCGAAGAATTCCCGATTTGGCGCGGAGCTCCATGCGGAATTTATTCTGAATCTGGTAGACATACATCGGTAAATCACGGTATGAAGAAATAAATTGTTTAGCAAGAGGAACAACGACCTCTTCATGGGTGGGGCCGAGTGCGTTCTCGCGCCCAGAACCATCTTTCACTTTATAAAGGTCATCCATCGTCTCCCATCTACCCGTTGTTTCCCAGTTTTCTTTCGGCTGAAGAGACGGCATCAAAATTTCTTGTCCACCCGCTTTATTCATTTCGTCGCGGATAATATTTTCTATGTTTTTGAGAACTCGAAGCCCCAATGGCAAATATGTGTAAACACCTGATTGGAGTTTGTCTATAAACCCCGCCTGTATCAAAAAACGGGCATTTTTAGAAACCTCGTTCTGCGGAGATTCTTTTCTAGATTTGGTGAAAAGTTTAGATTGCAACATGAGCTTATTCTAGCGCATGTTTATTGCATCACAAAATTATTTGACAAAGTGGTATTGCTTGCTTTAGCGAGTCAATCACAACAAACAAGATACTTGGCATTATAACAATTCTTGTTAGAGTATTTCTGCTCCACTAAAACGAGCTAATCTCGATACCCTGTTTTCAAAGGAAAGCAGGGTGTTTTTTTATTTAACTAAGATTTTAATAATGTCGTGACTAACCCTACTGTCTTCTACTATTACTATCTACATATCACATGCTATCGCTAGTAATATGTAGACACCTAACTTTTTGTAAATTTTTCTATTTCACAATTAGTCTCACAATGTCGTGGTATGTCACCACAATCATCAGAATAATAAGAAGCACAAAACCGACTGCGTTTATGGCGTTGGTAATTTTATAAGAAATTGGACGGCGAATAATGCTTTCAACGAGAATAAAAAACGCTCTTCCGCCGTCTAGGGCCGGGAACGGCAGTAAATTAAGCACCGCCAGATTGACAGATATAAGGGCAATGAAAGAAATTAAATAAGCGAATCCGAATTGCGATGCCGTACCGACAAGTCCGACAATGCCTACTGGTCCGGTAAGGGAAGTTATTTTTGCTTCCCCCACTACCGCTTTTTTTCCTAAATCATACAATGCTTCTACTGTACGCGAAGTAAGCACAACCGTTTGCCTACCACCTTCCCACACGGCAAGATGAAGAGGAAACGTGGCCTCGCCTATTATTTCAAAAGAAACGCCGATGGCCGGCTTTTCTTTTACAATACCGGAAATGGCCGTCAAGATTGCGCCTTTTGTTTCTCCCTTACCCCCCTTGCCTTCTTCATACACAACCGCCAATTTCTGGTTTCCGTGCGAACTGATAAATTCCCGCACAGATTCTGCCGTAAGAGGGTTTACTTTTTTATCAATCGTTCCCAGTTCTTTAATTTTATCGCCTGGTTTTAACCCCGCTTTTTCCGCCGGCGAACCCGGGAGCACTTGGGTAATAGTAAGCGCCGCACCTGAAAACCGCGCGCCCTTCGGGGCGCCATCAATGGGCATGGGCATGCCGATTAGAAACCCAATACTAAAAAGAACCCATGCTAAAATAAAATTAAAAAGAACGCCGGCGAGTACTACCCATGCCTGTACAAGACGCGGTTTTGCCGTAAGACTTCGTGCCCTATCGGCGCCAATGAGAGATTCGTCGTTCGGATCTTCGCCGAAAATTTTTACGAACCCGCCGAAAGGCAAAAGATTTATAGAATAGCGTGTTTCGTCACGAGTCCAAGAAAAAATTTTCGGCGGAAAACCTATGGCGAATTCATCAACTCTCACGCCAGCTTTTTTGGCGGCAATAAAATGTCCGAATTCATGGGCAACAATAAGGACAAGGAGAATTATTAGAAATAAGATTATAGACATGTTTAGTTTAGATTAGTTTATGGTTGATAAGAAGTTGGGACCTAGTTGGAAAGTTTTTTCTAACCCCCTATATCCTAACTCCTAGTTCCTGATTCATTCACCCAAAACTTCTTTTTCTTTCTTTTCAAAAATTACTTCCAATTTCGTGTGGGCTTCATCAACTAACCTTTGAAGTTCATCTTTAGTTCTGAATTTTTCGTCCTCTGGTATTTTCCCGTCGCGCTCTTTCGCTTGAATATCATTCCATATTTTTTCACGTTCGGCGCGCACAGACACGCGGGCTTCTTCTAGTTTTTCTTTGAGAATCTTTATAAGTCCAACGCGCCTTTCAGTTGTGAGTTGGGGAAAAATAACCCTAAGTCCTGTATCGTCAATTGAGACAGAAAGACCAATATTTACCGTCATAATAGCTTTTTCTATGTCTTTTACCTGGGTTTTATCCCACGGCACAATTTTAAGGGTTCGCGCGTCTTCCGTTGTAATTGTCGCCAAGTGGCTTATGGGCATTCGGCTTCCATAAATTTCTATTAGAACGGCATCAAGCACAGTCGCCGTAGCGCGGCCGGTATTAAAACTTCCGTATTCGCGCTTTAGCCATTCTTCCGCATCCGCCGTCTCTTTTTTAAATTTAGAAAAATCGTAAGACATTAATGAATAGTATAAAGTATAAAGTACAAAATATAAAGTATAAAGCTTGCCCTCCTAAGTTTTTGCTTTGCAAAAATTTTGGCGGGTAAATTAGGAAATAGCTTTTTAGTTATATATGGGTTGGACCCATGGAAACTCCCGTATCGCACAAAATGATATTTGATTATCTTATATTGTCTAATTCGAGCGAATTAAACAATGGATTAAATTCGCAGGGTTATCCTTGTGGGAGTACAAGTAGTGTATATTCCAAGATTAATTTTACGGACGGGGCGCGGTCGTTGAGATATCCTCTACATTTTGTAAGTTCTTCAAAAAGTCGGGTGTTTTTGGTCGTTACTTTCTCTTTTTCATGAAGCGCTTTTACAAATTGATCAAGTAAGGCGATTGCGCGGATTTTATCTTTTTCTTCAATAATATCTTTTATAGTGTCGTCCCTAAGGCGCTCTCCCGGACTTAACTTTAATAATTTTTCTGCCAAAGATTTGATTTCAATATTGCCAGTTTGTGCAATTGCTATCCGTGAAAGGCGAGAAAGAAGTGTCGGTAAAAGCGCGTTCCCTTTTCTAGTGATAATAAAAAAATGCGTGTCCGGCGTCGGTTCCTCAAAAAGCTTAAGAAGCGAGTTTTGCGCTTCGTGCGTAAAAAAATGCGCGCCTATGACAAAAATTTTCTTCCCGCCGGAAAATGATTTACGCGAAGCCATTTCCTTGAGCGCCCGCGCGTCATCGATCGTCAGAATCTCCATTTCTTGGACAATCACATCGGGGTTGCCTGCAGTAACAATAGAAAGCGTCTCTTTAAAAAACTCCTTAAGCTCCGAAAGGGTTGATTGGTATTCACCATCAATGAGATATGCGTGATGGAGAAATTTGTCTTTTTTATATGTTTCTTTAAGCGAGTCCATGCAGTGTTATTTTATAACGTCCCTATCCTTATTGACAAATATATATATTTATGTTAGCTTAATATTAGATTACTAGTTCTGGCGTCCTATCGCCATATTGAAAATTTTGCCGGAGTTTATAGGAAAACTTAGCGAGGAGGTTTAAATGGATACAACTTGCCCGACAAACTGCCATCATTACACTCACTACACCAGCTGGAAAATCTACAACAAGGTGCTTGAGTGGACTATGGTTGCAAGCTTTTCCGTAGCGATTATTCATACTTGTGGAAACACGATGCGCTTTTTTGGCAACTAGCAATATTTCCTCATTTACCCATTCGTGCGAATGGGTAAATAGATTTTTTGTTGTTGGTTGTCAGTTGTAAATTATTGGTTACTTACCGCTTAGCGATAATTGATTTTTTATAAGTATCCAAATGTTCAAGGGCAATGCCAGTGCCTTTGGCTACACAAAAAAGCGCATCATCGGCGAGTACTGCTTTCACGCCCGTGCGGCGGAATACGAGTTCAGGAAAATTGCAAAGTTGTGAACTTCCGCCGGTCATAATAATCCCGCGGTCAATAATATCGGCCGAGAGTTCCGGCGGGGTTTCCTGAAGCACATCTTTAATGGCTTTAATCATAACGCGTAATTCTTTATCAATAGCTTTAACTATTTCATTAGTGGATACTTCAACGGAACGCGGGAGTCCGACAATAAAATCCCGCCCCTTGATAATCATTTTCAGTTCATCTTCTACAGGAATGGCCGAGCCGATTTTTATTTTTACATCTTCGGCGGTTTTATCTCCAATACCTAAATTAAAATTTTTTTTGATGTGATCGGCGATGGCGTGGTCGATGCGATTACCCGCGCATTTGACGGAAGTTGAGGCCACAATCCCACCAAGTGAAATTACCGCCACATCAGTCGTCCCCCCGCCAATATCTACAATCATGTGCCCGTGCGCCTCGTGAATCGGGATGCCCGCGCCTATGGCCGCCAGAATCGGCTCTTTCACCACATAAGCATTTTTGGCGCCGGCTTTAATAGCGGCTTCCACCACAGCGCGCCTTTCGGTTGAGGTGACACCGGCTGGCACGGAAACCATAACTTCCGGCCTAAATATATTAAAACGACCTAGCGCCTTTCTCATAAAATAACGAAGCATCGCCTCCGTTACGCGATAATCGGCAATCACTCCGTCTTTCATCGGGCGATAAGCGATAATGTTGTCGGGAGTTTTGCCTATCATATCTTTGGCGTCGTTGCCTACCGCCAAAATTTTATTATCCTGTTCCGACACGGCGACCACCGATGGTTCGTTTAATATAACCCCCTTGCCCGGCATAAACACAAGAGTGTTGGCGGTTCCAAGATCAATTCCCAATTTTCTGATAAAAAATGACATAAATTATTATTGTGTAACGCGCGAGATATCAACGCCGATTTTTCGGAATCGCTCTTCAACTTTTTCGTATCCGCGGTCGATATTGTAGACATTGTGCACGACCGATTCGCCTTTGGCAACGATTGCGGCTATAACGAAAGCAAGCCCCGCCCTCAAATCTGGGCTTTCAAGCACTCGGCCGTGAAGCTCTGTCGGACCTTTTATCATAACGCGGTGCGGGTCCCAAACCTCGATATTTGCGCCCATGCGGGAAAGCCACTCTATAAAATTTAATCTGCCCTCAAATATTGTTTCAAATACCAAGCTCTCCCCTTTTACTTGGGTCAGATAAACAACCATAGGGGCTTGAAGGTCGGTCGCGAATCCGGGATATTCATGGGTTTTAACACCGACACCGTTTAAATTTTTATTTTTTATTTTTGAATTCCCCTTAAGTATAATTGAGTTTTTCTTGATTGTTATTTTTACACCCGATGATTTAAGTAATTCAATCAGCGCGGCAATGTGTTCCGGCTCACAATCCGATATTTCTAAGTCGCGCGCGGCAAGCGCTCCCAAAATAAGAAAACTTCCGGTTTCAATTCTATCCGGCATAACACTAAATGTTTTACCGCGCGCGGCAAGCATTCCTACGCCTTCAATTTCTATAGTAGTTGTACCGGCTCCCTTGATTTTCGCCCCGCCCATAGAAAGAAAATCTGCCAAATGTTTTATTTCTGGCTCAAGGGCTGCGTTCTTAAGAATAGTTTTTCCTTTTGCTAAAACGGCGGCCATCATAAAAGTTTCCGTGGCGGTCACGCTTTGTTGTTTAAAGAATATTTCAGCACCGCGAAGTTTCCCTCCTTTTGCGCTTATTTTGTACCAATCCTTATCGCCTTTCTTTGAAACACGGACGTTTGCGCCCATTTTTTTAAATCCGTCAATAAATAGGTCAATCGGGCGCACCCCGATAACACAGCCACCGGGATGAGGAAAATTTACTTTGCCAAAACGCGAAAGCGCCGGGCCGGTCGTTACTATTGAGGCGCGCAATCTTTTTGAAATTTCATGATCAAGTTTCCCGTCTTTTCTTGCGAATTTCGTATCAATTTCATATTCCCCTTTTTTGTTTTCTACGGCTGTCGCGCCCATTGCCATCAGAAGATCCCTCATTCTATGAACATCTTCAATTGAAGGAATATTTTTTAACGATACTTTATCGCCGAAAAGAATTGATGCCGCCATCAGTTTTAGCGCGGCGTTTTTAGCCCCATTTACCCGTATTTTTCCAGAAAGCGACTTTGTACCGCCCAATCCTTTAATCAGAAATTTATCACTTGTTTTTTCCTGCATAGGGCAATTGTACTCTGTATTTTCCGCTCGGACAAATAACACGTTTTCCAAACGATTATCCGTTGCTATGATGTAAGGATGAAAATCGTAGAAGTTATTCCATTTGCAAAAGGTACCGGAGAACCGATGACCTATTTTACCGCGCAAGAAATAAGCTCCGGCATGGTTGTTTCCATTCCTCTTAGAAAAAGCGAAGTGCTGGGTCTTGTGGTTGGCACTCGCGACGCGCGTGATGAGAAAGGCACGGTTCGCGCGTCTTCCTACGCGCTTAAAAAAATAAAAAAAATATTAGGGCCGAGCATTTTTACGCAAGAATTCATTGAGGGAGCCAAAGAAATTGCGCGTTTTTTTGTGTCCTCGCCCGGCGAAGTAATAAACCAAATTGTTCCGAAAACGATTTTTGAAAAATACAAAGAGCTTTCAGTCGCCAAGGCGGAGGGGAAAAAAGAGGCGGAATTCAAGCTTGAAAAATTCGCTTTCCAGCGAGAACTTGACGAACGGCTTACATTCTATAAAACACTTATCCGTACCGAGTTCGCGCGAGGCAACTCAATTTTTATAGTTCTACCAACTATTGAAGCAGTCTTATTTTTTGCCGAAGAACTTTCACGCGGAATTGAAAGATATGTATATTCAATGCATGGCGAACTGAGTAAGAAAGAATTAGTGGTTCGTTATAATAAAGTTATTTTAGAATCTCATTCCGTGCTTATATTAAGTACACCGTATTTTATTTTTATCCATCGTCCTGATATTCGTACGCTTGTTGTAGAACAAGAATCGTCGGGGGCGTACTACACACAATCCAGGCCATATCTTGATCTTCGTATTATTGCTGAAATCTTGGGAACAACAAGGCGACAAAAAATAATTTTTGCCGATACAATTTTACGGGTTGAAACGCTCGCCCGCCATGAAGAGCGCGAGCTCCTTGAATTCTACCCTCTTAAGTGGCGCATTGAATCAAATTCCACAACACTCATCGTTAATCAAAGAGCGGATACGCAAGAATTTCACCTAATCGGCAAGGAAACGAAAAAAGAAATAGAGAAAGCACTTCTGTCCCAAGGGCGAGTATTTGTATATACAGTGCGTCGCGGGCTTCGTCCGATTACTCTTTGTAATGATTGTGGAACGACGCTTACATGTGCAAATTGCAGTTCTCCTTTGGTTCTTCACAGTACAGAAGGCGGGACGAGGACATTTGTATGTCATAAGTGTAAAATGAGACGGAGCGCCGACTCAAAATGCGAACACTGCGGTGGATGGCGGCTTGTAGCGCTTGGTTACGGCAGTGAAAGCGTGTACGGGGAACTAAAAAATTTCTTTCCCGAAACGGCAATTTCGATTATAGATAAAGACAACGCTAAAACACCACAAGAAGCAAAGAAAAAAGTAAAAGATTTTGAGTCAAAGAAGGGAGGTATCTTGGTAGGTACGGAACTGGCGCTTCAATATCTCACAAAACCACTCAACACCATTGTTGTCGGTTCCATTGATTCCCTCTTTAATATTCCCTCATTCAGAATAAACGAAAAAATATTTCATATGATTAACACCTTACGACAAAAAAGCGAACGGCTTTTCTTAATTCAGACCCGCTTAAAAGACACACGCATGCTTGAATCCGCGCTTTCCGGAAATATTCTCTCGTTTTATCGTGAAGAAATAAAAGAAAGAAAAGGGCTCCGTTATCCGCCGGAATCAAGAATCATCAAACTCACACTGGAAGGGAAAAAAGCGGTAATAGAAAAGGAGGGGTCGGCGATTGAACAATCGCTTTCACCCTACGCGCCGGAAAAATTCAGCGCCTTCATTTCAAAAATAAAAAATCTTTATCGTATACACATAATACTTCGTTTACCCCGCGCGGCGTGGTCTCTTCCTTCTCTTCTCCACAACGGGAGCATAGATGAAGAATTATCAAAAAAATTGCGCGCCATTTCCCCGTCTGTCGCCGTACGCGTTGATCCACAGGATCTACTTTGATACTCTCTATATCATGAATATTTTAGTAGACAGAAAACACCTGATATTGCGCCAAATCGCAAAAGAAGTGCCTATTCAAGAAATCGGAAGTCCTCGTTTGCGCAAAATACTGAAAGGTATGAAAAAGGCCCTCAACGCCGAAGACGACAGCGTGGCGATCGCCGCTCCGCAGATAGGAGTACCACTCCGCGTTTTTATTGTTTCCGGAAGGGCATTTGAGCTTGGAAAATACCACGAAATTCACAAAAAGAATAAAGAAATTGGCGAGCGCAATAAAAAACCCACAAAGCCGGATTTAGTATGCATCAATCCTAAAATAAAAAAAGAATCCAGAGATACGGCATGGATGATTGAAGGGTGCTTATCCCTAAGATGGCTTTATGGAAGTGTAAAACGAAAGAAAAAAATAATAATTGAAGCATATGACGAAACGGGTAAAAAATTCACCCGCGGAGCAAGTGGCCTTTTAGCACAAATTTTCCAGCATGAAACAGACCATTTAAACGGAATTTTATTTACCGATAAAGCGCGTGAAATTGAAAACATTCCACCGGAACCTCAAAAGACACACCATGAACAAAAGGTTGTCTAAAAAAGATAGTAACGCAATAAGAAAATATCATGGAATTAACTTCTAACGAGATAAGTAAAGCAAAAATTGTATTTTTCGGCACTCCTGATTTTGCCGTAACCATACTTGAAACACTCAAAGAAAAAGGCGTAATGCCAAACATTGTCGTTACAAGGGTTGATAAACCGCAAGGCAGAAAAATGATTCTCACTTCCCCGCCGGTAAAAATATGGGCGCAAAAAAATAATATCCCCGTTCTTCAGCCGGAAAAACTTGACTATGATTTTCTCTATAAACTAAAGACTACGGACTGTGAACTATTCATTGTCGCCGCTTATGGAAAAATTTTACCAAAAACAATTCTTGAAATTCCCCTAAAAGGCGTTTTAAATGTCCACCCATCACTTTTGCCGAAATTCCGCGGCCCGTCACCCATTGAGAGTGCGATACTCGCGGGAGAAAAAGAAACTGGAGTGACAATAATGCTTCTTGACGAAGAAATGGACCACGGGCCGACAATTAAAAGTGAAAAATTAAAAATAAAAAACGAGATAAAGGCATCGGAACTGGAAAAAGAATTGGCGCGTATCGGGGGAAATCTTCTCGCCGATATAATTCCCAAATGGATTGCGGGGGAAATAAAAACAAAAGAACAAAATCATAGTGAGGCGACATACACCCAAAAAATTAAAAAAGAAGATGGATTAATTGATTTAAACGGGAACGCGGAAGAAAATTACTGCAAATACCGCGCTTTTGACGCTTGGCCAGGAATTTATTTTTTTGTAAACAAGAAAAGGGTAATTATAAAAAATGTTGAACTAACAAACGGCGAATTTAAAATAAACCGCGTCTTGCCTGAAGGAAAAAAAGAAATGAATTATCCCGATTTTTTGCGCGGAATTTAACTGTATTAGAGTCAGTTTGACAAATATCTTAATCTTTGGTAGTGTAATAAAGGTTGAATTGTTCCCAAATTTTTAAAAAGGAGGCAGGTATGGAAAGACCGTATGAAAAAAGACTTCTCGACAAGGAGGAAATTATCGAGATAACTCATCGTTGCGCCACCGGTGGAAATATAAATTTTGCAAATCACGAGATGGGAAGCGACTGTAATCATGACAACTACGACCGCAAAACGAATGGAGTATTTTGCCCGGATTGTAAAACGATAATGGTCCACCCACACGGTAATTAACCATAATTAATTTAAAACCCCCGCGATATGTTTTCATCTCGCGGGGATTTTGTTTGACACACAACTGTAATATGGTATAGTGAAAACAGAAAACTAAAAGTCCTTTTCCATTTCTATCACAAAATAGGAGGCAGAAATGTCTACAAATATCATAACTTTCAGTTCCATTTATGTGAAAAAATCAATCTTTTCTCTTTGTAAAAAATTTGAAATATGGAGAATAAACCATTTCTTTCAAATTTTGCAAATTAAAAGGTTTTTAGGGAGATTTTTACCTACAAAACACTTCAGCCCATACGCCTACTATATAAAGGCTTTGGATATGGTCGTAGTAGTAACCGATGATTGTGTTAGCACCACAACCCAAAAATCAAATTGGGGCTCTGTGATATATAGAAATTCTGCTAAGCCTGAAAATATTATCGGTTTTCAGTTGTGTGGAATCAGCAGGTATCTGCACCCCTACGAAAAAAAATGTAAAAACAGCTGTAAAGTAAATTGGCTGATATGCAGAATCGCCAATGAAATCGGGGGTCAACTTGATGAAGTATTTGGAGAGGCCTTTCCCGTTGTTAGAAAAATTATACTTTATTACCCTGATATGACGGTTCACATTCCCCGTTAATTAATGTCAGCGAACCTCCCTCCGGGGAGGTTTTTTGTTTTAAGGGTGTAAAACTTGACTTCTTTACACGAGAGTTTAATCTTATGTCAGGTTCTTTTAATAGAGGAGAAATTCTATGGTAATAATACTTGGAAAACGAGGTGATTCAGAAAGTCTGGAACAGGAACTAAGTCTGGAACAGGAACTGCGAAAAATTCTTGATAAATCAGAAAATGGGGGTTATGAGTATATTGTTATTAAAAAAACTGATACCCTATCGTGTGCCCCAGAAGATTGTTTTGATTTTGAAATCTACGGAGCAGATTCTTTGAAGGAAATCGAGGTTCCGTTTTTCTTCCAAAGAGGGGTCATTAAGAATGTTACTGTTCTTCGAACAAGAGATATGGAATTTCTTAGTACTAGAGATCTTGTAGTTGATTATATTTTGCGTTATTTAAAATTCGATGGGTCAGAAGGCGAAGACATCGGGGCAATGACGGAATACCTTATGGGATAACACCCATTGCCAATACCAAAACCGCGTTTTCTATAAAAAGAAAAACGCGGTTTTTTATGTTATATTTGCCAGTTTTTATTTAAATTCTACTTTTTCAATCACTATATTTTCCAAAGGTTGTTCATTTGGGGCAGTTTCCACTTTTTCTATATTAAGCGCCACATTCATTCCATTCACGACTTTCCCAAAAACAGTATACGCGGGCGGTAGGGGCGCTTCGGGGCTCGCGGTTACTATAAAAAATTGACTGCCATTCGTGTTCGGGCCGGCATTCGCCATAGCAAAAGTTCCCTGCGGATATTTTTCCTGCCCCGTAAGTTCGTCCGCAAATTGATAACCAGGGCCCCCTGTTCCCCATAAGGCGCGTTTTGATTCATCTTTAGAAAGCGGATCGCCTCCTTGAATCATGAATCCTTTTATGACTCTGTGAAATTTTATGCCATCATAAAACCCTTCACTGGCCAGTTTTTTAAAATTAGCCACTGTGTTTGGGGCCTTATCGCCAAAAAGTTCAATTTCAATATCTCCTTTGTTTGTTTTTATAATTACATTTTGATTAGTCATGTTTTCTTTTTTAATAGTATTCCCAGTGTTAATTTCATTTTTTTTCATTTTGTCCCATCCGGCATAAAGTCCGGCGGAAACCATAAGCAAGGCAATAACTATAATAATATTCTTCATTTATTTAAAAAATTAAATCTTTTAACTTATTTTTTACGCCTCGGCATTCTAGGAAGCCGAGTAAACCGCTTCCATTTGAACTTGCCAAATCCTTTAATGATATCTTTTACTGCTGATGCTCCCCTTCTGAAAAGCGTTCGTTTTTTATCTTTGTAAGAAACAATTTCGCGTTCAATTTCTTCTTTTGCATCGTCAATAGCGGCATACAGGTCTT
Source organism: uncultured Candidatus Saccharibacteria bacterium (assembly GCA_964364185.1). Classification (GTDB taxonomy): domain Bacteria; phylum Patescibacteriota; class Minisyncoccia; order Phycocordibacterales; family VMEP01; genus JAUYLU01. The sequence goes on along the minus strand of CAYIKU010000001.1, from coordinate 1,817 downwards.
CTTGTTCCGATACTGCTCGAAAATTCTGATGCGGAATATAAATATTTATTTCCGCCATAAATACTTCTCCCTGTTTGTGGTGGCGGGTAATTTTACCAACTTCCACTTCCATTCTTACCCCTGTATCTTCTTCGCCGAGAAGATTTTCCAGGGTGGCAAGACGCTTTTCTACATATTGTTCAATCGCCTCGGTAAGCCCTATATTTGTAGCTTTAATTTTTATATTCATCCCGTTTAGAGGCGGGTCGCGGTCAATCAACCCTGCATTAAATTATTATAAATAATATTTTTTTGGTTTATCACATATAAATATATAATCCCTACTTATAGACCATGACCGCGGCCTCTAACGGGACTTGTAAGCGCTTTTTTTAAATTATTAATGATCCTGATTTAACTATATCAACAAAAATAGTATTCTTAAAGTTATTCAATTTTTTTGTTTTCAATTCTTAAAAGTTTTACACCGCTATGGTGCCCGTTCACTATGCGAACAGCATCGTCCGAAACTTTAAACTCGCGCGCTATAAGCGCCCTCACTCGCCAATTGGCCATATTGAGTTTTGCTTTTTCCCTGACAGAAATTTCGTATTCCAATTCTTTCTTTTTTACGATTTTTTCCTGTTTTGCGCTAGGGGTAACGCGCACGCGAACATACATCCCGTTAGAGGCAGGTCGCGGTCATTGAGCGCCTTACGTATTTATTTTCGTGAATAATGATACAACTGTGATTCATTTTATTTAAAGCTCTTATTTAAACCGTGACCGCGGCCTCTAATGGGATACATCCCATTAAATTTAATATTTTAAAAAAATTATCTTAAAGATTCCAAATAATCAATTATGGATTCTTCTCCGTAGACAGAAACATCATGTTCGCTGTCTACAAGATACGGTACCTGGCGTTTTCCGCATTTTTGAATAAGCTCATTTAAATTATTTTCATCCTCAATACTTTTTTCCGTATATGAAATCGCTAGCTCGTCAATGCGGGTCTTAACTTTCTCGCAACATGGAGATATTGGTTGGGTATAAAGTGTAATCATATTTTGATTATATACTTAATTTAACTTTTGCTGAAATATGTTTTTTTTGGTAGCATTTCCATACATTCCGCGGCCCGCCTCGCTGAGCTAAGCGAGTCGAGGCGAGTTGGCCTCGGCTGACCAAAGGTTAGACGGGTGGCGCAGAACAAAATGATTGCCTACGTATATATTTTAAAAAGCGAAAAAGTCGCTAAAACTTATGTAGGAAGCACTTCTGATTTAGATCGTAGGGTGCATGAACATAATTCTGGGCTAAGTACATTTACTAAACGGCATATGCCATGGAAATTAGTGTACTTTGAGGAATATAAAAATATTATTCTTGCGAGAAAAAGAGAGTACTATTTTAAAAGTGCGGCTGGTAGAAGATTTCTCAAAAAGAATAAAATTATTCCGCGGTGGCGTCCCGCTTTGCGGGATTAAGCACTTGGTATAAAATCATATGGTTTATACGGTTTATATAATTCAAAACAAACAAGATAGAAAATATATAGGCCAAACGAATAATATAGAGTTGAGAATAAAAAAACATAATAACAATGAAGTTATTTCAACTAAAAATAGAGGCCCATGGAAAATTATTTTTCGTAAAGAATTTACAACTAGAAAAGAATCTATGAAATATGAGAAATTTTTGAAAAATCAAAAGGGTGGAATTGGTTTAAAAAAGATTATGTTTTAAATTAACTTCTTTGCTCCGCGGTGGCGCAGCGGTAGCGCAGGTGCCTGTTAAGCACTTGGTCGTAGGTTCGAATCCTACCCGCGGAGCAA